>JAITHS010000359.1 GCA_031279875.1 Tannerella sp. | reverse complement strand
GAAGTAAATTCCGTTTGTTGTCCGTCGCAGCACGTTGTAAAAACGGCACAGGCGAGAATGCATGAAAAGATAATAGAATGCTTCATGTTTTTTGTTTTAAATTAGGCTGCAAAGATAGTGAAAAAAAACATAATTAGTGATTAGTGGTTAGTGACACAATAAGAAATATTTTAGTACGTTATTTATAACATAAATACATTAGAACTTAATTTTTTTAATATGAATTACAAATCATTAATTATCACAGCATTAGTCTTGCTAATGACTGTAACGGCCAATGCTGCACCGAAACCAAACGGTTTTACAATGACACGTGGCGTCAATATAAGCCACTGGTTATCACAGAGTTCCGTCAGAGGAGATCGACGGGCGGAATATTTTACCCGTAAAGACGTGGAGTTTATCGCTTCGCTCGGTTTCGACCACATCCGCTTCCCGATTGACGAAGAGCAGATGTTTGACGAGCAAGGCAACAAGGAACACGAAGCCTTTGCTTTGTTGCACAACGCTCTGAAATGGTGCGCAGAGTTAAAGCTTCGCGCCGTCGTTGACCTCCATATTTTGCGCTCTCACCATTTCAATGCAGCCCAAAAACCTTTGTTTACACAGGCTTCCGCGCAGGAACAGTTTTATGAATGCTGGCGTAAAATCAGTGGCGAGTTAAAAAAATATCCGCTCAACATGGTGGCGTATGAGCTTATGAATGAGCCTGTTGCCGACGATCCGGAGATTTGGAACGTCATCGTGAACCGATGTGCGGAGGCCGTTCGCAAACTCGAACCGCGCCGTACTATCATCATCGGCTCTAATCGTTGGCAGGGATATGAAACGGTCAAAGACCTGCGAGTGCCTGATAATGACCCTAATATCATCATCAGTTTCCACTATTATAACCCTTTCCTGCTGACACACTACCGTGCTTCGTGGACGGACAACAAACTCTACACCGGTCCGGTGCATTACCCCGGTAAACCGATTGCAGATGAAGATATTGCAAGTTTGCCGCAGGATATCGCCGATAAGTTTAAGTGGAGCAACAAACAAACTTACAACATTGAGAAAATCGAATCGGATTTTCTGCAAGTGTTGCAAGTGGCTAATAATAAGGGATTAAAAGTTTATTGCGGCGAGTACGGCTGTATCGACAATGCACCGGAAGAAGACGCCTTGCGGTGGTTTCGCGACATGAATACCCTTTTCGACCGGCACGGCATTGCCCGTGCGGTCTGGGACTACAAAGGAGGGTTTGGCATCATCAAGAAAGGCGTTACGCAATGGCCTATGATAGAGGCGCTTACAAAAAAAGATTAAGTCATCATAACCTGCCCGCCTGAAACAGGAAGCGCTTGCCCTGTTTCGCATGTCTGGTCGATTAGGTAGAGTATGGCTTTGGTAACGTCGGCGGGGCTTGTGCCTTTGCACATGGGCGTCTGGTCGAGGTAAAATTTCTTAACGTCTTCAACCGTCTTGGCGCCGGGAGCTTTCCCTGCATTTAGATACTGCACGAAAAGTCCTTTTTCGGGGTCAGACCATAGTGGCCCGTCGTAGTAATTGCCCGGACAGACGGAGTTGACTTTTATTCTGTACGGTGCGAGTTCGAGGGCAAACGATTGCGTCAGCCCAATACCGCCGAACTTGCTGCCGGCGTATGCAAAGTTGGCTTTTGAGCCGCGTAAGCCGGATTTAGAGTTTATCTGGATTATATCTCCGTAATTATCAGGCGCATAGTGATTTTGCAGTTTCATTATCGGCGCTATCGCTTTTGTACAGTAATAATAGGCGTTATAGTTGATTTTTGTTACGAAATCGAAGTTTTCGGGCGTCATCTCATCTAATCCGCCTGCTTTCACTACGCCGGCGTTACTGATGAAGACGTCTATACCGCCGAATGTTGCAACAGTCTCATTAATAAGGTTTTGCAAACTGTTAATATCTGTTACGTCTGTTTTAACAAATATTGCGCGGTTGCTGCGGGCGTCGTTGTTGAGGCTTTCGGCGGTAGCCTGTCCGACAACTTCGTTAAGGTCTGCTACGACGATGTTGGCGCCTTCTTTAATGAGGCTACGCGCAATGCCTTCACCGAAACCCTGTGCCGCGCCTGTAACGATAATTGTCTTATTTTCAACTCTTCCCGACGACGTTCCGGCACTCACTTTGCGACGGTAGTTTTCAACTTCCCAGTTGTCGATAAAATCAATTTGTTGCGGTGTCATCGGATGTTCACCGCCAAACGACTGCGCTATGTCGGCTATCTTCATCGCATCTTCAAATACATCAAGTATAACGTCGCATTCGGCGGCGTTGTTGCCGACTGCCACTAATCCCAACCCTTTTATTAACAATATTTTAGGAATATAATCATATTTTAAGAAATATTCATTAATTTGATTTTCAATGCTTTCAATGGCTATTGATGCGTCATTCTCATCAAATGACGGCAGAGGGCAGTAAATATATTTCGATTTGCAATAAACAATGGCGTCAGGGGTAAATGGTGCGATTATTTTATCAAACTCCGCGTCGGATGCGGAGAAAGCAGCGATAAGCGCATTATTGCGTACTTTGAGCGTTTTTAAAGCACCGTAACGGCTTAATATCATGCGGATAGCGGGTAAGATGGCGGCGTAATCAAAATTCGACATCTCTATTTGAGGGGTGTAGGCTGGAGTCTGTGTTATGGTTCGAATAACCCTGTCATAAATCTCAACAATTTCATCCGTCGTATTAGCGCCGACGAAAATACCGTGGTTTTGCAGGAGCAGAATTTGCGGTTCATGGCCGTCAAACTGCGTCCTGAAAGCCTTAATTCGATTATCCACCTCTTTAAAAAGCGTATAGCCTGGGTCAGTATAAGGAATATAAACGGCCTCATTATCAAATAGTTGAGCCGTCATTGACTCCGCCTGAGCGCTACACATCAGCCCGTTGACAATAGTCGGATGAAGATGTACCACAAAAGGATAGTTGATAGCGTTGTGCATAGACGTTTCGACCGATGGGCGGCGATCTTTGGTAATACAAGCCGCTGCGAGGTCGTTTTTAACTTCTTCTTCCCGCAGAGCGGCGTCGGCGCTGTATTGCTTTTCTGCTATCAGAGCCAGTTTGCGCCGGTCAAGAACGGCAAATCCGTCTTCGGTAATAGTTGCAAGCGCAAATCCGCTGGCTTTAACCCACAGATTTTCAGCGTTTTTATAAGATGTATTGCCACCGCCGGCTATAACATAGCGACTATCGCGACCGTAACGGTGCGAAATATTGATAAGTTGTTCTATTTCAGTCATTTTTAATCTATTATTTTTTTTATGATTTCATGTCCCATATCAATCAGTTGTTGACGATTGAAATCAGGGTTCGGAATACCTGTCTTAACGATATAACCGTCTTTTCCTTCGGCTATAAGATGTTGATGAGCAGCGATAACGCAGGCGCCTTCGTAGTTGATTTGTTTAAGCAGGTCGGATAGTTCGTTTCCTCCGCGTACAGACAGTTTGACCGGCTCCATGGCGGGGGTGTTGTGTTCAGTGCCGAAAGTAACGATAAAGCCTTGATTATAAAGGTATTCGGCATATTTTTCGAGTACATCCATGCTGTTTCTGGTGGTGATAAACTCTACCGAATAGAACCCTTTATCTTTAAGTGTGGCGGCCGCCTGCTCTACATCCCTTTCAAAATCGGTAAACTTGCCGTTAGCATCGTCGGCAAGAAACGGATATGTCGGAATGCCGCCCGCAGCAATGATTATTTTGCGGACGTCTTCAAGTGGTAGAAACGCCTTGCTGTCTTCCGGCACGAATGCTGCTCCACCGGCTTTGAGAAGTTTGCCTCTAATCTCATTTTCAACGGCGGCATAATCATAAACGTCAGATTGTAAGGGTTTTCCTCCAAACAAGTTTTGAAAAAAAGCCTTTATTGCTTCCGGTTCGTTTTTCAGGTGTATGTATGCCGACATTCGCAGAAATTTAGCCAGATGCCGTTCACGCATTTGTCCTTTCGTATGGTCTTCGAGAAGTATCTGATAATCAAGAGTAAAACCGGCATTGACTTCTTCGAGCAACGAGTTGAGTTTGAAGCACATTTCTTTGACCTGATGATTCGACTCGGCTCTGACCATCGCCAGTTCGGAAGCATACGGTTCGGGCAATTCGGGCGGACATTTCAGCCCTTTGCCGCTGATATA
>JAITHS010000337.1 GCA_031279875.1 Tannerella sp. | reverse complement strand
ATTCTTACAAACCGCTTTGGCGGTCGTCCGGTAGGGTCTGACGCCTACGAAAACGCTGCCGAGTGGGTAGCAAACGAGTATCGCAAGTGGGGTCTCGACGTTGAGATGCACCTTGCCGGTAGTGTGCCGGTAGGTTTTAATCGCGGGGCGTGGTTCGGACGTATGTTTAGCGGCAACGAAGTTACAACGCTACATTTTGTAACGCCCTCATACACATCGGGTACGAAAGGATTGCAGCGCGGTCGCGTACTTAACGAGCCGCGCTCGCAGCAAGAGTTCGACAGCATGAAAGACGCTCTAAAAGGCGCGTGGGTGCTTATCGGTGGAAAAAGTTCCGGCTGGGCTATCGACCAATCGGCAAAAGCAGATGCGCGACGTGATTCGCTCAAAGCGTTAAACATTGATATTGCGAAACAAAATGCCCAAAAACCGAACGACTCAATCCGGCCGCTCAAAGAAGAACCGGCATTATTTCTGCGCGAAATGCGCGAGGCAGGCATTCTGGGCATCATACAGTCGGCTCCTGTGCCGCTGACGGCACTATATGACCGTGCATTAGTTTTTGATTCGACAATGACTTTTGAGCGCTTGCCCGAACTGCCCGACATCAAACTCGATGAACATCAATACGATATAATCAAAAAGATGATAACAGACCAAAGCGTTTTCGAACTCGAATTTGATATCCGCAATTTTTTTAAACCCGGTCCCATCAATTATTACAGCGTAACAGGCAAAATCACCGGCTCCGAATATCCCGATGAATACGTGATTTTGAGCGGTCATCTTGATTCTTTCGACGCTGCAACGGGCGCCGTTGATTGCGGCGCAGGCGTTACATCTGTTATCGAAGCGGCACGGCTTGTGGCGATGTCGGGCGCTAAACCTAAACGCACGATGCTTTTCATCGCTTTTGCAGGCGAAGAGTTCGGTTTGCTCGGCGCTAAGGCGTGGACTGAAACTTATGCACAAAAACTTGATAATATAGCAAATGTTTTCAACCGCGACGGTCGTCAGTTAGCGCCGGTAAAAATAAGCGCACATTCGTCTGCTTATAAGGATTTTGTAACGATTTGCGAGCCTCTAAAATCTATTCGCGCCGACTTTCCTTTCGAACTTAAAGAAATCAAGGATGCGCCACCACGACCGACCCGCACCGGCGGCAACGATGCTACGGTATTTGCCCTCAAAGGCGTGCCGACAATAACTCTCGAAGAGGAAGACGTCAAAGGCTACAATTTCGACTACCGCGAAGTATGGCACACCGAACGCGACCTCTACACAAAGGCTATCCCAGAATATCAGGAACATGCGGCAACAGTACTTGCCGTTTGCGGTCTTGGAGTTGCCAATCTCGACCACCTGCTATCACGTGAAGGAATGTACAAATAAACAATAAAATAGTTATGATAGATTTAGCAATTATCGGCGGAGGACCCGGAGGGTATGTAGCCGCAGAGCGCGCAGGCGCAAAAGGATTGAGCGTTGTTTTGTTTGAAAAACGCGAACTTGGCGGCGTATGCCTCAACGAGGGTTGTATCCCTACTAAAACACTGCTGTACAGCGCAAAAGTTTATGATTACGCCCGACACGGCGACAAATACGGCATCAAGACCGAAAACGTGTCTTATGATTTCGCTCAGATTATTGCCCGTAAAAACAAGGTAGTCAAGAAGTTAGTCGTTGGCGTTGGTGCCAAGATGAAAGCTCACAAAGTTGAAGTCGTCAAGGGCGAGGCCTACATCAAAGGACGCTCGACGGAAGGTATAGAAATTACGTGCAACGGCGTGTCTTACCATGCTGCTAACTTGTTGATTTGTACCGGTTCGGAGGCTTTTGTGCCGCCTATTCCGGGCATTCAAGACGCAGGTGATATTATCCTTACAAACAGAGAGATACTTGCTTTGACGCAACAGCCCAAATCGCTTGTCATTATCGGCGGCGGAGTTATCGGAATGGAGTTTGCAAGTTTCTACAACAGTATCGGTACGGAAGTCGTTGTTGTTGAGATGCTTCCGGAGATTCTCGGCGGTCTTGACGGCGAAATCGGCGTCATGCTGCGAGAGATATACGCCAAGAAAGGCGTTAAGTTCAACTTGTCATGTAAAGTTACGGAAATACGTGGTAATGAGGTTGTTTACGAGACGGCACAGGGCGACAAATGCTCGGTACAGGGCGAGAAGATACTTGTCAGCGTTGGGCGTCGGGCTGTTACAGCCGGTCTTGGGCTTGAAAATCTTGGCGTAGAAATTGTAAAAGGGGCAGTAAAGGTTGATAACAGGATGCGTACCAACGTGCCGAACGTATTTGCGGCGGGCGATGTAACGGGCTTTTCGATGCTGGCACATACTGCGAGCCGCGAAGGTGAGGTGGTTGTGAACAACATTAACGCTCAACCCGATATGATGCGTTACAACGCCATACCCGGCGTGGTATATACCAATCCCGAAGTTGCAAGCGTCGGTTTGACGGAGGAACAGGCTAAAAAAGAGGGCGTTGCATATCGCATAGCCAAACTGCCGATGGCTTTTGCCGGAAGATTTGTTGCCGAAAACGAGGGCGGAACAGGTCTTTGCAAGGTGCTAATCGGCGAAAAATACGGCGAAGTACTCGGCGTCCATCTGTTAGGCAACCCTTGCAGCGAGATTATTTACGGCGCTTGTATCGCTATTGAGCAGGAGATGACGCTCAAAGAGTTGGAAGAGGTCGTATTTCCGCATCCGACCGTAAGTGAGATATTTAAAGAAACATTATTTGCGTTCTGAAAACCCTTGCAGTGGTTTTAGAACCCTGCAAGCGGTTAATTCTTTCAACCCTTGCAGTGGTTTTAGTTCCCTGCAAGCGGTTAATTCCTTCAACCCTTGCAGTGGTTTTAGAACCCTGCAAGTGGTTTCGGTTTTTATTCAGTGTATTTTAAAATCATATTTCCCCTGTTCGACTTTGAGGCGAATGCAATCGTTATCTCTTTCGGGTTTAAACAGCGTGTGGTCTAACGGCTTGCCTCTTTCGGAGATAGAGGTAATAGACTGAAAATCAGATACAGGGATATAAACCGTAGCATGGCTGCCGACAGGGACGGTTATGTTCATTTCCGTTGTGTCGTCATTGTTACGCCGTATTTCGGACACGACCGTACCGTAGGGTGTCAGTTTCGAGTAATAAACATAATTGAGAGAATCGGGCAGTTGCGGTTTAACGATAATATGTTTGTATCCGGGTTCGTTTTCGTCGGTTCTGACGCCTGCAAGAGTGCGATAGAACCATGTTAATCCGCCGCCGAACATAGGGTGATTACGTGAGTTTTTGCCGTCCCACTGTTCCCATGTAACCGTTGCGCCCTGCTTTATCCAGTGTCCGAACGACGGATAGTCGGTTTGGTTCATTATCCTGTAAGCCAAGTTGTTAAGCCCGCAATCGGCAAGCGTTTCAAACAGGAAGCGCGTACCGAAAATGCCGGTATTAAGGTGATAATCATACTTTTCGGTCAGTTCTTGTTTTAACGTCTCGACAACATCGTTTGGCGCATTAGCCACCAGAGCGAAAACATTGCTGCCGAAATCGCCGTAGGAATGTTTTTCGGCGTCATAGAACTTTTTATGAAAAGCGTTACGCACCATGCCTGATAATTTGTTGAAATAATCGGCATCGTCATCTCTGTTGAGCGCCTTTGCCGTGCGGTGCATCAGGTCGGCACAGTACCAGAGATAAAAAGTATGTACCAACTCTTGCGACGGAAGTTCAAAAGCAGGAGACCAGTCGCCGAGATTAAGCCAGTAATTTGGTTTCTCATCATCGTTCGTACCGTCCGGCTTGTAATTCTTACGCTGCATAAACATTGTACTGTCGGCAGTAAGCCATTCAAGCATATATTGTATCTGTCCGGCCATAGAGACGTAATTATCTTCCAGCATCTTTTTATCGCCGTATTGAAGATAAAACTCCCACGGCATAATGTTCATTGCTGCTCCCCACGGCACTCCTCCGCCGCATCCGGGCTGCCACGGCGCTCCGTTAGGTACATAGCCGGTCTCTTTATCCTGTGCGTCGCGGATGTCGCGTATCCATTTGGTATAGAACGCCGCCGCGTCGAAATTGTGCATCACCGTAGCACACGCCACCTGTCCGTCGCCGGTGTAGGGCGAGCGTTCGCGGTGAGGACAGTCGCTCGCAACGCCGCCGTGCATGTTGTCTATCTGGCTTAAACGCCATATATCATTGATTTTGTTAAACAGAGGATTGGAGGTCTTAAACTCGGAATTGATTTTAACATCGGTGTTAACTGCCTCTGCTACAATATTTTCGGCTCTCAAATCATTGATGCCGCCGATAATTGCCTTACTGAATACATACCACGTGAAACGGGGGGCATAATCGACCGGTTGCGCGTCTGCAAAGACATATTTTTGCACTCCGAGCGGCGATTCGCAGATATATTTCACGTCGAGCGTGTCGCCTTTGACGCCCTTGACGCCATTAAACCGTATCCAGCCGGATATTTCCTTTCCGAAATCTACTTCATAAGAGCCGTTATCTAATTTCTTTAACGATAACGGTTTAAGTGTTTCGGTTACTTTGTCGGTCGGTGCGGTATGAGCGGTCATTTTGCCGGTCGGAGGTTGGCGCAAAACGGCATTTTGCCATTCACTGTCGTCGCATTTGGCTGTTGACCAGCCTTTTATTTCCCGATTGGCATCATAAATTTCACCGTCAAAAACGCCGTTCATAACTATCGGCGAGGGGTGCGCTTTCCACGTTTCATCGCTTATAATCAGTTCTTTATCTCCATCGGTATATGTAACTTCAATTTGACACAAGAAGCGCGGCGAACCGAACGAATCGACCCATCTTGACGTGCAGTCATAAAACCCGTCTCCCAATATTGCTCCTGCTACATTTGCCTTATTATCAAGCATATCCGTAATATCATAAACGAGATACATCACGCGATAGTCGTTGAAATTATTGTTAAGAGCGATATAAGTGTATTTGATGCCTTCGCGAACGGAATAATTGGTAAAATTGGGAACGAGATAATCGTCGCCGACTTTCTTGCCGTTGATATACAGTTCAAAATACCCCAGCCCTGTTACAAATGCCTTAGCGTGAGCCACTTTTTTTGTGATATTAAACTGTTTGCGAAAGAGCGGTGCTGCCGCAGCAACTCTGTCGTTAACATTATTTAACTTTTGTTTAGGATAATTAACCTTTCGCGCTTCTTCGCCTTTCCATGGCGCACCAATCCATTTGGCTTGCCATTCGTCGGGCGAGAGAATCCCCATCCCCCAAAATGCCGGTTCGCTCCAATCCGACGGTTTGTCGTTGCTGTCCCACGTCATCACTCGCCACCAACAGTCTTTACCCGAAACGAGCGATTTGCCTTCATAATCAACTAAATAAGAATCGCTTGACGCCACTTTTCCGCTATCCCACAAATCCGCTTTGCCGTTCATAAGCATTTTACGCGATGAGGCGACGCATATCCGGTATGCCGACTGGCTTTCGCTTCTCACTTTATTGTTCACAGGCTCATTAATCCACGAAAGTCGCGGTTTGGCAACGTCAACGGCAGCAGGATTTTCCATAAACTCGCACGTCGGTTTTGTCGGGTTTATCTTACCTTTGTCTTTCAGATAAGTATCAAGCCATCTGTCCTGCTCCCAAAGCACGTGCAGTACCGATTCTCTTGCTCTGTAAGAGTGCATTTCTTTGGGCAGAAGAACGAGGCGTGCTGTTGCTCCGTAGCCTTTGAGAGCGTTGAAATAGCGTTCGCTCTGAATAGTGTAGGTGCCGGTGTTCTCGTCTTCGGTGCCATGAATAAGAAGCAGCGGGCGTTTCATCTTGTCGGCGTGCATAAAGGGCGACATTGCGTTGTAAACGTCCGGCGCTTCCCAGTAATAACGTTCCTCATTTTGGAAACCGAAAGGCGTCAAAGTACGGTTATAAGCCCCGCTACGGGCAATACCGGCAGCAAACAAGTCGCAGTGCGTCAGTAGATTAGCCGTCATAAATCCACCGTAAGAATGGCCTCCCACAGCAACGCGCCTGCGGTCGATATACCCAAGCGCATCAACGGCGTCAATAGCAGATTTGGCGTTTGCCACCAACTGTTCTATGTAAGTATCGTTAGGCAGTTTGCCGTTTTCGCCGAGTATCGGAAAAGAAGCATCGTCAAGAATGGCGTAACCTCTTGTAACCCAATAAATTGGAGTGCCATATGATGGAAATATGAAGCGATTAGGATTGGAAGTATTCTGACCGGCGCTGTTTTTATCGACAAATTCTGTCGGATAAGCCCACATAACCATCGGCAGTTTAGGTTTGTTAACAGTATCATAACCGGCAGGAAGATAAAGAATTGCACTCAAATCAACCCCGTCGGGACGCTTATATTTGATAACTTCCTTATACACTCCGAGCAAACTTTTGAAAGGGTTATCAAAATGTGTCAGTGCAACGGGAGCAATGCGGCGGCGGGTGTTAAGAAGGTAATAATCAGGATATTCCGTTGGCGATTGCAAGCGAATGATATACTCTCCCGATCGAGCATTGATAACGCTCACAATTTCAAGCATTTTGTCAGTATATTTTGATTCAAACAAACGTTTGGTCTGATGAGTTTTAATATCAAACTCATCGACAAACGGAAATTGCCCTTTTGCCGAAAAGCCGTCGCCGACAAGATAAGTCTTCCCTTTGTCGATGTCGAGGACGTATCTGCCATACTGATTGCGTTTGGTAACAAAACGCCCCGGATCGCTGTAAACATCCTGATAATTACGGTCATAGAGTATTTTCGGCTTTTGGGTATTATCCGACGGATTAAAGATATAAGTTTTGGTGTTACGGGTATTCATCCAACGGTCGTAAATGAATGCCGTATTGTCATCTCCCCACATAACGCCTGAATATCTGTTGATTATCTTCACAATACCGACAGGTTCTACGGTAAAAGGCGCGTCAAGACAAAAGAGTTCGTCGCGGTATTCGACCTTTATTTCAGGGTCGCCCCGGTCGAGAGCCTGCACCCAGTAAAGCGTTGCCGGTTTGTCGCCTCGCCACGCAATATTGCGCTTTCCAGTGAAAGTAGCCATAAAACCTTTCGGTATCACTTCGAGCAGACCACGAGAGTCGATAAGTTTGATTTTCGTACCGTCGAGGTCGTAAACAGTAGTTGTTGCCGGAAAACGTCCGTATGGAACGATATACGAAAACGGTTTCAGTATCTCGCTGATAATCAGATATTTACCGTCCGGCGAGAACGATTCTCCGCTATACATTGCCTTGTCTTTAAATTTGGTCATCGTACCGTCGGTTCCGACTTTATACAGTTCTGAAGTTGTAAGAGTCTCGAAATTTTTTTCATCATCGGCATTTTTTAACAAGTCTTGATACGTTACGTTTTGCGCCTTAATACCCGGCTCGCTAACCGATACCGTCGGGCCTTTCGGCACAGCCTTTGCCTCATCGATTAATGCCGGACGGTCTGTGGGTAAAACTCTTATTAAAAGCGTTTTACCGTCTCTATACCAGGTATAGGGGCTGCCCATATTGGCATTTAAAATCGGTTCGGTAAGCCTTTTTGCCTCACCTGTCGTCAAGTCTGCCACCCACAACTCAACCCCCGTAGCGGCAGTATTGGTAAAGGCCAGCATCGTTTCGTCGGGCGACCACGACATGTACGTTATTTGAGGCTTTTTGGGCAAACCTTTAATCTGCAACGCCTCGCTGTCATGTAACATCTTGTATTTAAGATTGTTATAATACGTAATCGACGAGCCGATATTTCTTTCGGGGTCGATACGCAGTCCTCCGAGACGCAGTTCCTTTTCCGACAGTTGTGTAACCGACTTGAAGACGTCTCTGTACTGAAACACCATACGTGTATGTCGGCTGTCCATCATCAGCGTCGGCGGGCGCTCATAATCAGCCAGTTCGAGAATTTCTTTCGGCGGTTGCATATACTCTACATTTTCCTGTGAAAATGTATTAAGCGCTATCATGAGCGCAGATGCAATAATAAAAAATCGTTTCATAATAAAACAAACTTAAATGCTCGGCAAATGCTCGGCAAAAGTAATAAAAAATTAGCAATTACGACAACAAAGGTTGAAAAAAAATTTGAGATTCCGCACAAATACATAAAATTTTTTGTTACTTTTGCGGCAAAATTTTTTATAAAATGACAAAACGATTAGCCGTAAAGGTCGGCACTAACGTATTGACGCGGGCGGACGGAACGCTTAATGTAACGCGGATGTCGGCGCTTGTTGACCAGATAGCCGAATTGCGCGCACAGGGCTTTGCTGTGATACTTATTTCGTCCGGCGCGGTGGCTTCGGGTAGAAGTGAGATACACCCCGACCACCGACTTGACGCAGTCTCGGCACGACAACTCTATGCTTCCGTCGGGCAGGCAAAACTTATAAACCGTTATTATGAACTGTTTCGCGAACATAATATTCCTTGTGGTCAGATACTTACGACAAAAGAGAACTTTGGTTCGCGGCGTCATTATCTCAATCAGAAACATTGTATGGAAGTGATGCTCGACAACGGCGTTATTCCGATTGTTAACGAAAACGACGCCGTTTCCGTAACCGAACTGATGTTTACCGACAACGATGAACTGTCGGGACTTATTGCCGCTATGATGGGGGTTGATGCGCTTGTCATATTAAGTAATGTAAACGGCGTTTACGACGGCGACCCGTCGCTGCCTCAATCGCAGATTATCAGGGAAATAGATCCCGACAGCAAAGATATTCTACTGTTTATCCAGCCGGTAAAGTCGCAGTTCGGACGCGGCGGAATGCTGACCAAATGCAGCGTGGCGCGTAAGGTTGCCGCCGAAGGTATAGAAGTTATTATTGCTAATGGACTGAAAGACGGGATGTTAAC
>JAITHS010000155.1 GCA_031279875.1 Tannerella sp. | reverse complement strand
ACTTTCGACTTTTCCAGCTCCGCCACTTTCTTTTCTAACTTTTCAATCTCGTAATCCTGATTGCGGATAGTGGTCAGGAGCGAGTTAAGTTCTTCATTTTCAATCGATGACGGGTACTGTGCTTCGACGCGGAGGAAGAAGTCGGACAGGACGTTCATGTAGTTGTTGAAAGCGTCGTAAGGGTTTTCGTAAGGGCTGAAAAGGTTGTAATGTTTAGTGTTCATGTAGTAAAAGTGGTCGCTGCTTTGCAGGTAGAGCCAGTCTTGCAGCAGGCGACGGTCTTGACAGAGGCGCACGCGCTCGCTTTTCTCATTTATTTGGTTGAAGGCTTCCTTTTGGAGGATGTTACCGAGCCACGAGGAGCAGTCTTTTTCTTCGTCAACCCACGACATTGGATACGGAACCGACACTGCATCAACGGCTTGATAAGTGTCGAATAGTTCCGACGGCAGTGCAAAACCTATCCCGCTACGTTCGGCATATTGCGGAAGAGCGCGGAAGAAGTCGAATATTCCGGTCGAATAGGAATGCAACGAGCCGAGTATTTCGTAGTTAAGAAACAGATTGACAATGTTTTCCTGCGGCGCTGTGGCGGCGAGCCATGAGATGTATTTGTCGGCTGTGAGGGGATATTCCGTCCAACTGTAGTCGGCAAATCTCAACGACAGGTCTTCACTGAAACGGTCGTTTTTGAGCAACAGTTTAAGGTCTTCATGCGCAGAGGAGGCGTACATGTAGTTAGGGCTTTTCCAGCCGAGAATGTGTTTGGCGCCTTCGGTCAGCATCCCGCGAAAGCCCATGTCATAAACGAGGTCGGAGATGTCGTCGGAGTATATCAGTTCGGTATTGCGGAATACTTTCGGAGTAACGCCGAAAACCGACTGTATCTTTTCGATGTGCATTTTGACTTGTTCGCGAAACTCATTAGGGTTGCCCAACGAGGCGAGCGAGTGTGAATAGGTCTCGGTCAGCATTTCGACGGAGCCGGTTTTAATCAGTTCGCGGAACGAGTCGATAAGTTCGGGGGCATAGATTTCCATCTGTTCGAGTGCCAAACCCGAAATTGAGAACGCTACCTTGAACCGTCCGTCGCTATTGCGAATCATTTCAAGCATCATGCGGTTTGCCGGCACGTAGCACATTTCGGCTACTTTGCGGAATATCTCGCCGTTTTGGAAATCGTCATAATAGTAATGGTCGTTTCCTATGTCAAAAAAACGATACCGCCGCAGTCTGAACGGCTGATGTATCTGAAAGTAAAGACAAATTTGTTTCATTGTTTATATAATTTAGTTTGTTGAATTACCGAATCATAGATACTTCTCACTTTCAATCCGGCCTTTTCCCACTTGATATTGTTCACTTCGTCCAATCCTTCATCACGCAGAAAAGTATGAAGCGCGGGATAGGTGATAAGTCCGTAAATTGCGTCGGCAAGGGCGTCGATATCCCAATAGTCAACCTTTACGGCGTAGTCGAGGATTTCGGCACAGCCCGACTGCTTTGAGATGATTGAAGGTACTCCGCACTGCATCGCTTCTAACGGCGAAATGCCGAAAGGCTCTGATACGGAGGGCATTACATATACGTCCGACGATTTAAGCACTTCATAGACCTGTTTCCCTTTCATAAATCCCGTAAAATGGAAGCGGTCGGAGATATTGCGTTCGGCGGCGAGGCGTATCATTTTATTCATCATATCGCCGCTACCTGCCATCACAAAGCGCACATTATCAGCTCTCTCTAACACTTTGGCAGCAGCCTCGACGTAGTATTCGGGGCCTTTTTGCATTGTTATACGACCAAGAAAGGTTACGATTTTCTCTTTCACGCCGCGCCCGTCGGGGATAGCGAGGATGTCGTTTGCCAGCGGTTCAACGGCGTTGTGGACGGTCGTAACTTTCAACGGATTCTGATGATATTTCTCAATCACCGTGTCGCGCGTCAGATTCGAGACCGTCATGATGTGGTCGGCGTGATCCATGCCGTTCTTTTCGATGCTGTAAACGTCGGGATTGACGTTGCCGCGACTGCGGTCGTAGTCGGTCGCATGTACGTGAATAACAAGCGGTTTGCCGCTCGCACTTTTAGCGTGGATACCTGCCGGATAGGTAAGCCAGTCGTGCGCGTGGATGATGTCGAACTGCTCCGTCCGCGCTATCACGCCTGCCACAATAGAGTAATTGTTAATTTCTTCTAAAAGATTATCGGGATAACGTCCTGAAAATTCGATACATCCGAGGTCGTTGACATGCCGGTACGAGAAATCGGCGTAGATATTGTCGCGCAGATTGAAGTACTCCTGCGGGTTCATGTATTTCTGTAACCGTTCTGCAACATGCTCATAACTAACGTCTTTCCAAACTATCGGAGTATTGCATGAGCCGATGATGCGCAAAAAACTGCGGTCTTCGTCGCCGTGCGGTTTAGGCATCACGAATGTGATTTCGAGGTCGGATTGCTGCGACATGCCGCGGATAAGTCCGTAACTTGCAGTCCCTAATCCTCCGAGTATATGAGGCGGAAATTCCCAGCCAAACATTAATGCTTTCATAGTAATTATTTGTATTCGTTTCCGTATTTTTTTAATAAATCATTGACAGTCAGCACTCCTGCGAGGTTCATAAGGAACGAAATCGCGCCGCGACCGGTAAATGGCGGATTGCCGTCGAATATTTCCGACACCGTACCGATGCACGATTGCGACATCTCTTCTTCGAGGCTTATCATCAGCCTTTCGACGAACGAAAGTCCGGATCTGCCGAACAAATCCAGATAGGCTGTAACGTACATGCTTAATAACCAAGTCCATACTGCCCCTTGATGATATGCCATGTCGCGGTCATACTGCGAGCCGTAGTATATCGGACGGTAGCCGCCGCTTTTGGGGCTGAGGGTACGTAAACCTTTGGGTGTCAGCAATTCTTTTGTTGCGATGTCAATCACTGCACGCCGTTGCGACTTCGTCAAAGGCGAATATTTGCACGACGCGGCGATGACCATGTTGGGGCGCACGCTCCAATCTTGTTCGGGACCGTCCACATAATCAAATAGATACTTATGTTTATTTACAAAAGTATAGGGGAATGAGATGTCGAGCGCCGCGATCAGATTGTCGATACGATCCATCGGAGTATTGCGGTTCAACTCTTTGTAGAACTTCAACGCATTGTACCACAGCGCATTAAACTCGACGATATAGCCTGAACGCGGCACCACCGGACATCCGCCCGTCATTGAGTTCATCCACGTAGCCGCCGTTTCGCGTCCGTTGGAGTAGAGTAGGCCGTTGTCGCTCAATTTCAGGTTTTTATGCGATTGCGAGAGAATATAACGTATAATCTCGCCCGTAATCTCGCCGTAACGTTCTACCGCTTTATCAATACCCTCACGTTCAGAGTATTGCTGAAAACTCCATATAGCCCACAGCAGTACGTCGGGGCTGTCGATCTCGCGGATAACGTCGTCTTTTTTGCCCTCGCGGATAAACGCCAGCAGTGCTTTCAAAGCTGTCTGCATGATTTTGTCGTACCGGTCGGGCTCGTCAAGCATCAGAGTAGCAGCACAAACCGACACAAACAGGTCGCGCGCTCGTACCTTAAACCATGGGTAGCCCGCGAGCAGGTAGTAATCGTCGCCTTTGGGGTTGTAAAACAACTGATGTACAGAGTTTACGATGCAGTTGTAGAAACTCGAACGTGGTTTGCGTGTCGTTACCTCGCGGTCGAAGAGTTCGAGTAGCGTATCGGTCTCATACTCACGGTCTCCGGCGCAAAAAATCACTGCTTCGCCTTTTTTAATATCCAACTCAAAATACCCCGGCACATAGAGGTCTTCCTGATAGGGATAGCCACGTTCCTGTTCTTTCGGATATTCGATTCCGTTGTACCAGTCGGGCTTGTAGTTGAATTTCACGTCCTTGCTGAACTGCATGTATAACTCCGGATAACTGTCGTAAAGCCTTGTTTTAATGCCGTTTCGCACTTCGTCGTAATGCCGGTTGATGCAGTCGTTGGCGTGCGACAGTTCGCTGACTTTTCTGAATGCCAGAAAAGGATGAAAGCAGAGTGTTGTAACAGAGTGAGCATCAAGCAGTTCATAGCGTATCATCAGCATATTTTCCGTCCGTGAGAAGATGATTTCTTTCGACAGGACTACTCCTCCGACGCGGTAGAGCGTGCGCGGAATAGTCTCCATGCTGTATTCGCGGATATACTTGTGTCCGTTAGGGCTGAAACTGCCGCCCTGATACTTGTGAAGACCAAGATTGAAGGGCGCATTGTGCTGAATAACAGTTTCATCGAGCGACGAGAGCATCACATGATTTTCGTCTCCCAATCCGGGTACGGGCATCACCAGCAGACCATGATACTTGCGTGTATTACAGCCTACGATAGTTGTACAATGATAAGCCCCTTTTCGGTTAGCGCGCAGCACTTCCCGCGAAAGCGATTCTTCAAGGTTTATCATCAATGTCTTATCAAATTTCAGGTAACTCATATAATTGATATTTAGTATGTTAACAAAAAAATCTTCTTGTTCAGCGCTTCAAATATACGAATAATTTTTTATTAAAAAAAAATTTCAGCATTTTTTTTAATAAAATCATAACTTTTTTTGTAGTTCAACCCTTGCAGTGGTTTTAAACCCTGCAAGTGGTGTGGAGCTTCCGTCCGGCATTGATAGCAGGAACGATAGCCCCAAACGATAGGTAATGACGGTACCACGTCAGTCCCGCAGGGACGACACTTTATTAACCGGCGACTTTAGTCTCCGGTTATAGCAAGCATATCAACAATAGTCCCGCATGGGACGACACTTGGTTACGCTGCTTGCAGGGTTTGTGGCGGCAAAACCGCAGTACCACTGCAAGGTGGGTTTGGGTCGCTCCTCAAAACGTAAAATAATAGTTCATCCCGAAATTCCACAGCGTAACGACTGCGACGGCAATCAGTTTTGCGCCGTAAAAATTCATCTGCAAACGGTTTGACAGCAGCCACACGACGCCATTATTGAGTAGCAGTCCCAACAGCGCAATGATCACAAACGACATGTATTCGCCTGCAATGTTGCTGTTTTCGCTCTCAAACGTCCACACAGCCGGTTTAGGACGTAGTTTGACGTCGCGGCAGCCATAAAACCCAGCGAACTTGCAACATAGCGGTTTATCTTCGCTTTCTCTTTCAGCAACCACGTTATGCCGAAGTTTTATTTGTTTCGTAATTCGTAATTTTTAATTTTTTATTCACTCCGCCAGCAAGCGCTTGACGCTTTCGAGATAGGCTTTG
>JAITHS010000148.1 GCA_031279875.1 Tannerella sp. | reverse complement strand
TAGCTAACTTTGGAAATAGTCGGTACTGTTTCGAGGAACTGCGCTAATTGCAGGCACTTTTGCGACGTGGCACGATAGCGCAGTTCGAGCGTCTCCAAACCGAGATTTTGCAGATATGCAGTCTGCGGCGCCATCACTGCCCCGATGTTACGCGATATCTCGCTTCTGATTTTGACATGAAAAGCCCGCTTGCCCATAACCTTCGACATAGCACCGAGACGTGGCGAACATGACCAGTCAAATGTTTGATAATCAAGTATTAATCCGCCGATGCTCGTTGCGCCGCCGGATATGTATTTCGTACTTGACACTACTTCGATATCAACGCCTGACGTTCCTGCCTTAAAATGGCTCCATGGTATTAAGGTAGTATCTATTATCAACGGAACTCCCTTACTGTGAGCCACTTTCGATAGTGCTGCTACATCCGCTACTTCAAGATGGGGGTTGGAGATGATTTCCGTAAACACGCAGCAAGTATTGCTATCTATCTTACTTTCAATGTCTTGCAGATTTGTGATGTCGCAAAAACGCGCCTCCACGCCAAATTCTTTGAGCGTGAAATAGAGCAGCGAGAAAGTGTTACCGAAAAGATGCGGCGAAGTAACGATGTTAGCGCCCGCATAAGCAACAGCCATAAAAACGTCGGTAATAGCCGCCATACCGGAAGCAACAGCGGTAACGGCAGGCGCTCCCGAAGCCGTTTTGATGCGATCTTCAAATGCCTCTACCGTAGGGTTCGTAATCCGCGAATAAGTATGTTTGCCGCTTTTGCCCAGAAAAGCATCTTCCATATCCTCCGCCGTATCAAACTCGAATGCCGCAGTAGCATAGATCGGCATTGAGATAGCCTTGTGAGCGTCTTTCTGCGGAAACGATTGTTGTAAAATATCTGTAACTGACATTAAAAAAGTTATTAAAACACTGCAAAAGTAAATTATTTTTCGCAAATTTACAAGTATAATTTTTTTGCTTCATGATGTTTTTTGACGTTTGCCGATCATTGTGATACTGGCGAGGATGAGGCATAAACCGATGATTTGCAGTATAGTAACATGTTCGCCGCCGAGCATGACGCCAAGCGCTACGGCAACGAACGGATTGACGTAGGCGTGGGTAGCAACTTCGCCGGCGGGACGCACTTTCAGCAGCCAGACGTATGCCGAATAAGCAAAAACAGTACCGAGTGTAATGAGATAAATCAGTGAATACCATGCAGTTGCAGATACCGATGAGAAGTCGGTAGCAGATATTTCGCCGCTTCCTAACGAGCAAATCCAAAACAACAAACTTGCAAGCAGCATTTGCCACGCCGTGCCGCCGAAGTCGTTGACGTTTTCTTCTTTTCCCGAACGGTATTTAGCATATAACGTACCTAAAGCCCATGATATACAGCCTGTTATAAGTATTATGACGCCGACAGCACCGTTGGAGTCGATAATGTCGGGCTGCAACTGCTCGACATACAGCATCAAAACGCCGAAAAAACCGAGTATGATTCCTGCCGCAAAGAATGGTTGCCGGAAGTTCGTTTTCCACTCCCTGAAGTCGAGCGCCATTATCCATAGCGCTGTAGATGAGGCTATTATAGCCACCAAACTGCTGCTGACATATTTCAGCGCAAGCATGATAACGACGAGGTCGATGAATATCAGAAACAGTCCCGAAACGAACGATTTACGTATCAGCGGCGGGTTCCAAATTTTTTCGCCGCGCATAACGCACCAGCCCAGCAGCAGCCCTCCCGCAACAGTAAAACGTATCGCTCCGAAGAGGAAGCGCGGTATCTCGGCAATGATTACATCAACAGCATAATACATTGATCCCCAGACTACATATATCAGAAAATAGGCGATTATAAGGCTTATTTTGGATACGCGGTGCGGATGTGTCATGTTTTCAGTACTTTGTGTATTTTTTCCAAACCGCATTGCAGCATTGAGCGCGGACATGCGAAATTAAGGCGAATAAAGCCATTACCTCCGGCGCCGAATATCGTACCGTCGCTCACTTGCAGATGTGCCTCTTCCAGCAACCTTGCCGTAATTTCGGGGGAAGTCATGCCGGTAGCGCGACAGTCAATCCATGCCAAATATGTGGCTTCAAGAGGAGAGAGTTTTAATTTCGGAAGATTTTCCGTCAAATATCTTTTTATAAAGTAGTAATTATCAGATAGATACATCTTCAAATTTTCGAGCCATTCTTCACCCTCATTATAAGCGGCAATGAGAGCCTCGACTGCAAAAGCGTTAATCTCGCATACTTCATTGATATTGAGCGCTTTATTTATTTTGTGGCGTTTTTCTTCATCAGATACAATGATATTGGCGACCTGCAAACCGGCAATATTAAACGTTTTGCTTGGAGCAGTCAGAGTAACCGATTCTTCGTAAAAGAGTTTATTAAGAGAGGCGAAAGCAGTGTGGAGGCAAGGGTTTGAAATGAGGTCGCAGTGGATTTCATCGGACACTATCGTAACGTAATTACGCAAACAAATTTCACCGATTTGCAGCAGTTCTTGGCGTGTCCATGACCGTCCGACAGGGTTGTGGGGATTGCAAAGCAGCAGCAGTTTGGTTTGCGGGTCGGCAGCCTTGCTTTCAAGGTCTTCAAAATCAATACGGTAATATCCGTTATCGTTGTACAGTTCGTTTATAACTGTTTGGCATCCGTTGTTGCGTATTGACGAGAAAAAGCAGTTATAGACAGGTGTTTGGACGATAACCTTGTCGCTCGGCGCCGTAAGTGCCTTAATAACAGCAGATAACGCCGGTACAACGCCGGTAGTAAACAATACATGATTGCGGTCGAAAACAAAATCATGTCGCCGTTCAAACCACCGCGTTAAGGCGTCGTAATATGCTTCCGGGACATGCGTGTAACCGAAAATGCCGTGTTGAGCGCGCCTGACGAGCGCTTCGACAACGCAAGGAGCCGTGCGAAAATCCATATCGGCAACCCACATCGACAAAATATCTTCAAAAGGAGAAGAATCCCATTTGCACGAGTTTGTGCCGCGACGCGGAATAACTTCATCGAAATCGTACTTTCTCATGAGCCGATAATTATATTGCACGTTCCGGGATTACGACAGTTTTCGTCTATAATGATTTCACCGACGCTTTCCACCTTTATTGTTCCGGTGTTAGGGTTTTTGATGCTGTGTACAGGGCTGTTTATTACTGCGTTAAGCGTCGAATACTCGAAACTCCGGTCGCAGTCGGAAGCCATGCGGCAGTTTTCCATCACAAGGTTTGTGGCATAACAAAGCGGTTGAGTGCCTGATATTGTGCAGTTTATCAGTTTCAAATTTCGTGAGTGCCAGCCGAGATACTCGCCGCTAATCTCCGAATCATAGACGGTTACGTTGTCCGTATTCCAAAAAGCGTCTTTTGATTCGAGCCTTGCGTTGCGGATGACAACGTTTTTGGCATCCTGAAACGAGTAGTTGCCTTGCAGTAGGTCAAAACCGTCGATATCAATGTCGCACGAGTTCATAAAGATGTAGTCGGCATTGCGTGCTTCGACGTTGCGCAGACGGATGCTGCGACAATTCCAGCAAGTCTCGGCGGCAGACGTAAGTCGCACATTTTCAAGGGTCATACCGTCAATCTCGCGAAACATCTTCGGCGCTTCGACCAGCGTGTTACGCATTGTCAAATTGCGCGTGTACCAGATTGCGGCACGCGAATAAACAGTAAATAAACAGCTCTCTATCAGAGCATTGTCGTTATGCCAGAAAGGATATTTGCTCATAAATTCGCATTTGTAAGCCTCCACGTTGACACATTCTTTAATGGGCGATTCACCCGGATAAAATTTCACATTCTCAAGTCGTATGTTCTCGTGCTTGAAAAGAGGGCGTTCTCCCTCAAAGAAAGTATTGTTAATCAGTTTCTTCATATCAGTTGCAAAAAAAGACGTCTCCTGTTTGTAAATTGACTTCGAGCAAGCCGTTTTTTATGGTTGGTTTTACCGGCTTCCTGTTAATGGTAGGATTGTTAATTGTCATATTATCAGAGATTTTTATTTTAAAGCAGCCTGTATTAAGAGCTTTCAGAGAGATTGCCGTCAATTTACCGTTCGACCACGAGGCCGATATTTCACCGCCACCGTGTACTCGCAATCCCTCAAAAGAGCCTGTATTCCATTCCTTCGGCAAAGCCGGAAGCAACTCAATATAACCGTTTTGCGATTGCAGCAGCATCTCGCCTATACCTGCGGCGCCGCCGAAATTGCCGTCAATCTGAAACGGCGGATGTCCGTCGAAAAGGTTTGGGTATGTGCCTCCGCCTTTGGCGTAGTTGAACCCTTTTTCTACGCAAGGTCGGAGCAGGTCGGTCAGGAGTTTGAAAGCATGCTCGCCGTCATGCAGTCGCGCCCAAAAAAGCATCTTCCATGCCATAGACCATCCTGTGCTTTCATCGCCGCGTACTTCGAGGGTTTTGCGGGCTGCTGCGGCGAGTTCAGGCGTCAGTTCAACGGATATTTCGTTTGCCGGATGCAAGCCGTAAAGATGCGACACGTGGCGGTGATGGATCTCCGTTTCCTCGTAATTTTCAAGCCATTCCATAATGCGACCGTCGGGACCGATAGTTGTCGGCATCAGTCTTGCGCGTTTTTCGGCAAGGGTGTCGCAAAACTCGCTATCGATGCCCAGCGTTTTTGCCGCAGCGATGGTGTTGGTAAACAGTTCGCGTACAATCTGATTGTCCATCGTCGAACCGGCACAAACGCTTGCCGACTTGCCGTCGGGCAGCCGGTAGCCGTTTTCGGGTGAGTTGGTGGGGGCGGTTACGAGGTAATGACTGCGCGGGTCTTCCACCAGCATATCAACGTAAAACAGAGCCGCCTCACGCATAACGTTGTAAACATCAGCAAGATACTGCTCATCAAGAGTGTAAAGATAGTGAGTATAAAGATGTTCGCACAGCCATGCCGCTGATGTATTCGACGCGCCCCACGACGGATGCTCGCCCGGAGCGGTAAATTCCCACACATTACCGGGAGTGTGCATCACCCAGCCGCGTGCGCCGTAAAAAACCTGCGCCGTATGCTGTCCGCTCTTAACTTGCTGTGCAATCCACTCAATAAGAGGCAGATGCAGTTCCGACAGGTTACCCGGTTCGGCAAGCCAGTGATTCATCTGGACATTGATATTGGTGTGATAATCACCGTTCCATGGCGTTCTGATGGTGTTTGCCCACAGCCCCTGTAAGTTTGGCGGCAGCGAGCCGGTGCGGGTTGAAGAAATGAGCAGATAGCGCCCGAACTGATAGTACAGATCCGCAAGTGAAGGGTCGTTTTTGTTTTTGTTGAACGCATTCAGGCGGTCGTTAATCGGCAGTTTTTCGCGTTCGGGATTATGCCCGAAATCTACTTTTACCCTGCTGAACAGTTTATAATATGTAGTAATATGATCGTGCCGGAGTTTATTAGCACTTTTGGCAGACGCCTTTGTCAAGACGGTATTTAATTGATTATCAACGTCTTTTCCAAAATAATCGGTAGCCATCGCCACTAACAGTACGGCTTCGGTAGCGCCTTTGACGCTCATCGCCGTGTCGCCGGAGCTTACAAGTTCGCCGCCTTTGGGCAATAAAATCCGCACCTGCGCGCCGTATTTTACGCCTTTGTCGCCGTTGTAACCGTCGTTCAACTGTCCGCTCATCTTCACATCCGCCCCTTCGAGCGTTATCTTAGCACGTTCGGGACGGTTCATCGAAACAGTGAAATTCAGAGCGTTATGACTTTTAGTATCCGTAAACAAATGAATAACAGCCACATCATCACTAAAAGAAGTGAATATATTTCTTTGATAATATGTTTTACCTCGCGAAAATGATTCCGAAACTCTTGCTTGATCAATCACTAATTCTCGCCGGTATAGCGACGTATCTTCCTGATTATCATAATGATAGTTGATCTTTAAGTTGCCTAACAGTTGGTAACTTCCGTAAGGCGCGCCGCCGGTACCTGCTCCGCCGCATGTAAACGACTTATACATAAGTTCTTGTGCTTCGGCATTGCGTCCTGCAAATAACAATTCGCGGATACGCGGCAACGCTTTCAGCGCTTCGGGATTGTCGGAATTTTGTCGGCTGCCCGACCACATCGAAATCTCGTTCAGCACAAAGTTTTCGGTATCAACACCGCCGTCGGGCATGATACCGATTCGTCCGTTGCCAAGCGGAAAAGTTTCTTCCCACATCTGCGCCGGAGCGTCAAAATGATAGGCGTTTATATGACTGTCGGGGCAGACTTCCAAAGAGCAGGAAAACCCTGCAACAGCAAAAAGCAATAATAAAAACTTGTTCATAGAATGTAATTTTAATGCAAAGGTAGATAAAATTTTGAAATTGTTGAAAAAAAATATTGTTGTTTTTGACAAAAACATTTGTTTTTTTAAAATATATGTTGTATCTTTGCGGCCGTTTTTAAGCATAGTTGTAAAGGATTTTGCCTTGCTTGAAAAATAGAAAAGTAATTTTTTAAAAGAACATGACGATAATTGCTAACAAAATCATTACTTACAGGATGTATTCCGACACACATTGTCGGAACGAAATCTTGCGCCCATTAAGATTTGTTAACAAATCGCAACAAATTTTAGGGGGGGGGCGCGCCCCCCCCCCGCCCGGGGGGGGGGGGGGG
>JAITHS010000137.1 GCA_031279875.1 Tannerella sp. | reverse complement strand
GGATGGAATTGTCGATTGTTGCGAGGCTGTCGGGCGTTAAGGAATTGTCGGGCGTTGCGAGGCTGTCAGGCGTTATGGGATCAATATCAGTTATTTGATTATCAATGGTATCTGTTGCCAAATCTTCCGTCAAAATGGGTACGAAATGGGTATTGTTGTCATGTTTCGTAGCCTCAACATTAGCCTCAACATTTGCTTCAACATTAGTCTTAACGGCATTTTTCGTAACTTTGCATCCCGTAAAGATTAAAAAAACGCAAACTACCATACAACAAAGTACAGACCATTTCAGGGAAAGATTTTTAACCTTTCCGTAGTAAATGGGTCTCATAACCCAACTCTGAACCGTAAATATCAAACCTTGAATCATTTCTTTTGTCCTGTTTGCGGCTGCAAAGGTAGAAAAAAATTAGGAAATTAGGAAATAAGGGGACGAGGGGCAATTACAAATTACGAATTACAAATTACGAATTACGAAACGAGGGGACGAGGGGAATTATTTACATTATGTTTACATTATGTTTACATTATGTTTACATATTGTTTACATTATGTTTGCATATTATTTGGTATCTGTCCATAAAGTCGCTTCGTACCCTACCAATGACGTACAAGGCATTCGTCATTGCGAGGAACGAAGCAATCCAGCGTGCCTTTTCCTTCCGGATTACTTCCTGTATTCTGGATTGCTTCGTTCCTCGCAATGACGTGGTACTTTCTGCTTTCTGCTTTCTGCCTATTCTACTTTTTCTGCCGACGGAGGCGGAGGGGTGGTGGCATTACCCCAGCGGCGGTTGGCTTTGTGGCTCATTTGGAGGGTCAGTTTGCCGCCGTTGGCGATGGCGTCGTGTGAAAACCATGATTTGTTCCATTCGGCGCCGTTGAGGGTGGCAGACTGAATGTATTTGTTGTCATCGGAGCAGTTAAGGGCTTCAATTTCAAAGGTTTTGCCGTTGGCTAAATGAATTTTTACTTTGTTGAAAATAGGGCTGCCGATGCAATAATTCGGCGAGGCGGGGTTTACGGGATAGAAGCCCATAGCGGAAAAGACTACGAAAGCAGAGAGGCCGCCGCCGTCTTCGTCGCCCGGCACGCCCATGAGGTCGTTACGAAACCACTGTCGTAGTAGCGTGCGGATGCGTTTCTGGGTCTTCCACGGCTGTGAAGCGTAGTTGTAGAGGTAGGGAATGTGGAGCGACGGCTCGTTAGCCATCGAGAACTGCCCTACATTGCCGGTTTGGTCGGGCAGTTGGGAATAAAACTGAAACTTACTTGTGCCCAGAGATTCGGCAAAAGTGTTGTCGAGGTTAGCGGCAAAATTTTCCGGCGAACCCATCAGGCTGATAAGGTCGGCGGGGTTATGAGGCACGTCCCAGCGGTATGTCCAGGCGTTGTTTTCGTCGTAATAATCGCGTGCGCCCTGACCGCCGGAAAACTTATAATCAAACGGTTGAATAAAATTGCCGTCGCGGTCTTTGGGGTGAAAAAAGGCTGTCTCCCGATTATAAATATTGCGATAATTATAGGATCCGTTCATAAAATATTGATAATCATCATTTTTACCAAGTTGTCGGGCTATTTGTGCGATGCACCAGAAATCGTAGCAGGCGGCGAGGGTTACTGCCACAGTTTGACGTTTTTCGCCGAGATTTACCTCTTTGATATATTCCGTTTCGCCCTCATACAGAGATGGATAGTAACCTTTTTCGTGATAAATAACGTCGAGTTCGGTATTAGGCACTTTGACCCATGGGAGGAGCGATTTTTCGGTCAGCGCCCCTTTGCAGGCTTTGAATGCGGCTTCGAGGTCAAAATCGCGCAAACCCTTAATGTAAGCACCTTGAATAACGCTGACGGCATGATTGCCGTTCATGCGATGCGAGTCTCCTGTTATTTCGGGGAACGTCGGCATCCAGCCGTCCGCGCTCTGCTGCGCCATACGGATATAAGAACGTATCATATCAGTCTCTTTATCAGGCTCTATCAGCACTCTTAAAGGGTGAGCGGCGCGGTAAGTATCCCAAATCCAGTCGTCGGTGTAAAACGGTCTGCCCTCGTCGCTATGTATCTGATTATCTGTGGCGCTGTAATAATTTCCGTATTCAGAGATATTGATCATACGCTCATAGACACGGTATAGCGAAGTGTAGAAAACGGTCTTATCGTTGTCGGAGCCGCCCTCAACTTCTATTTTGCCGAGCGCATTATTCCATATTTCGCGTCCTTTTTGAGCTATTGCATCAACGTCATAAGTCTTGATTTCGTTTTGGAGATTAATTTTCGCCTGCTCTGCGCTGATAAACGAGACGCCGTATCTGATTTTGACGTCTTTTTCGTTGAATGTCAGTACTATGACTTTGTTTCTGCTACGCTCTTGCGTGTTGATTTCTTCGGTTTTGAGAGGTCTCAAGTCGGTTTCGAGGTAGAGAAATACGCGGGTGTCGCGGTTGATAAACTGCTCACCGGAAACAGTCGTTCCGTCGGTCTCTATTTTGCCGTTGCGAGTGTTGATAATCAGAACATTATTATTTTTATTCGGAAATGTAATGTTATAAACGCCCGAACGTTCCGACGGTGCATAATCTACTTGAATATCAGCCTCATCAAGATAAACGGAATAGCGATATGGGGTTATTTTTTCGTTATCGTAAGAATAATTGATGACAGGTTTAAGTTCGGTCTTGTCGTCGGTTATAGTTAACGGACTGATACTGAAAGCGCTGCTGCCGCGATGACTTGTAACGACAACCGGAAGACCTCTGATCTTGTCGGTTGTGTAATCGCCGCGTTCGGGATAAACGCGCAACATGCTGTTAGGCAGATGCACGGTAGGATATGTCGGCACGAGCAGGTGGCTGATGTTACCCATGTAAGGGTTAACATAATCAACGGGCTGCTTTTTCGACGAGCTGGTTGAGCAATTTTGGTTTTGACATGCGACTAACGTTGCCGCGCAAAAAAAGATAATTAAATGTTTCATTGTGTTAAAATTTTTATTTTCTACTGATTTTTAAAGAGTTGTCAACCGAAACAGTTTCCCCTACTTTGGTATTATAAACCTTATAATTAGCGCCGTTACGCAGGCACAACTTTCCGCCGAGTGTAGATACGATAGTTGCTGTGGTCAATTTGCCGTTATCCCAAGTGATGTCAACGGTAAATCCTCCTCGTGCGCGCAAGCCGCGTACCGATCCGGACGGAAAGGCAGTAGGCAAAGAAGGCAGCAATTCGATTTCGTAACTGCCGTTTTTAGTTTGTAACTGGCTCTGTACAAGCATTTCCGCTATGGCGGCGGTAGCGCCGAAATTACCGTCAATCTGAAATGGCGGGTGGTCGTCGAACAAGTTAGGTAAAGTTTTGTTGCTTAACAGCACCGAAAGCAGTTTGAAAGCGTGGTCGCCGTCGTGAAGCCTTCCCCACATATTGATTTTCCACGCCAAGCCCCAGCCGGTACCGTCGTCGCCGCGTGCGGTAAGTGTTTTGCGGGCTGCTTCGGCCAGCGCGGGCGTACCTGTAACGGTGATTTGATTGCCTGGGTGAAGTCCGAACAGATGCGACGTGTGGCGATGATGCGGTTCTGCTTCCTTGTAATCTTCCGCCCATTCGAGTATGCGCCCCGTCGTCTTGCTTATTTGAATGGCAGGCAGGCGAGAAAGAGTTTTCTCACATTCTTTTTGAAAGTCGGCATCGGTTTTCAGTATTTTACATGCGGCGATACAGTTATTCAGCAAGTTATGTATTATTTCGAGGTCCATTGTTGCGCCGTAAGTAAATACGGAGCGTTGTCCGTCCTGCATAATGAACGTATTTTCAGGCGAATACGACGGATTTGTTACCAATTTACCTGCGTATGCCGTTCCTGCGGGTGCTTCGACAAGGAAATCCATGATAAAACGTGCAGCGCCTTTCATAATCGGGAAAGCGCGGGTAGCGAGAAACTGTTTGTCGCCCGTAAATGCGTAATGTTCCCACGGATGCTGTGCCAGCCATGCCGAGCCAACCGGCCAGATACCTTGCGGCCCGTCGGCAGGAGCGGTAAAGCCCCAAGCGTCGGTAAGGTGATGAACAACCCACCCACGCGCTCCGTAGATGGTTTTAGCCGATTTTTCGCCCGGACGAACCATTACATCCATCAGGTCGAACATCGGGATGTGAAGTTCCGACAGATTAGTGATTTCTGAAGGCCAGTAGTTCATCTGGAAATTGATATTAGTGTGAAAATCAGCGTTCCAAGGAGCGTTCATCTGCCATGCCCAGAGACCTTGCAAGTTGGCAGGCATACCACCCGGTCGCGATGAAGCCAAAAGCAGATAGCGTCCGAATTGGAAATATTTCTCTACCAATCCGGGGTCCGGCGAGCCTTTTTTCTTCGCCAAAGCGAGCCGTTCATTAGAAGGAAGCGCCTCAATATCAGCCGGTACTGCGCCGAGCGTGATGTCCACGCGGTCGAAATATTTCTTATGGTCGGCTATGTGAGCGGTTTTAAGGGCATTGTAGGGCTTTGTGATGGCTTCGGCAATTGTTTTAGCGCATTTGGCGGCAGGGTCGCCTTTGAGACTAAAATCACCTTTTGCGGCCGCTTCCAATCCGGGATAATCGGTTGCACCGGCGATATAGAGCGTCAGTGCGTCGGCATCTTTAACAGTCAGTAAATCAGTGTGCGAGAACGGATCTTTCAATACTTTTACCGTGCCGTTGTCGGCTACTGCCTTTACCTGCGCTGCAAAACTCAATCCTTTCCAGCCGTCGTTGTTTTGCTGTTGTTGTCGTCCGCGATTTCCGCCGCCCTGCGAGATATGTCCGTTAAGTATCAGTGAGTTAGGATCGTTTTCGACAGCCTGTACGCGAGCGTCTTTTTCGCGTCTTAAAGTAAGCGAGAGATTGATTTTCTTGCTTTGTGAAGCCGTAATCCTCACAACCACAACATTTTCGGGTGCGGAAGCGAAATATTCGCGGGTATAATTAACTCCGTCGGCGGAATATTGCACGCGGGCGATGCCTGTTGCGAGGTCAAGGCTTCGGACATAGTTTGAAGCCGATTTTTCGGGAGTATCAAACCACAGTTCGCCGAGCGACTGATACGATTTAACGCCTTTCGGATTGCCCATCATCGTTTGTTCGGCAAGTTTGACGGCTTCGTTGTTTTTGTTTTCAAACAGCAGTCGTTGTACTTCGGGCAGCGCTTTAAGTCCTTCGGGATTATTCGGGTCAAGCGGTTTGCCATCCCATAAAGTATTCTCATTCAATTGAATACGCTCATCCGCTACGCCGCCGAAAACCATTGCTCCGAGATGTCCGTTGCCAAGCGGAAGGGCTTCTTCCCACGCTTTTGCCGAACGTCGATACCACAACATGTATTTTCCGTCGGGTTTCAATCCGTTTTCATCAGCAAAAACAGTCCGGTCCGTCCATGCTGCGCCGATGTTGCCTTTGCGGAAACTTGCGCCGAGAGAAACCGTAGGGATAACTTTTTGGATTGTGCCGTCGGCGTTAAACGACAGTTTGTCGTAGCATATCGAGCGCAAATTACCTTGACCCGAAATGTCGCACGTGTGATAGAAAAGATACCACTGACCTTTGTATTCTACTATTGAGCCGTGATTGGTGTCGGAACTGACGCCGTCGAGTACAATGCCTTTTGAAATCCACGGTCCGAGAGGCCTGTCGCTTGTGGCATAGCGCAATTTGTTGTGACCGCGTGAGTTGTCGGCATAAAGCATGTAATAAACGCCGTTACGCTTAAAAACCCATGCCGCTTCGTGGAAATCTTCCAGTCCGGTCATATCCTGCAAAGCGCCGTCGAGTTCGGTCATGTTGTCTTTCAATTTGCCGCCCTTGCATTTCGAGCCGCCGCCATAGTAGAAATACGCCTTGCCGTCGGTGTCGATATAAACGGACGGGTCAATCATCGCAAACGAGTCTATGCCTGCGAAATAGCCCTGCACTTTAAAGTCTTTCACCGGACTTTTGCTCGTCGCCACGCCGATTTTCCACGTATTATTCCAGTCTGTGCCGCTCGGATGCGGGAAATAAAAATAGTAGGTACCGTTTTTGTAAGCGCAGTCGGGCGCCCACATAAAGCCACCTTCTTTGCGACCCCATTCCACCTGCGACGAGTGGAGAATCTCGCCGTGGTCAGTCCAGTTGACCATATCGTCGGTCGAATAGACGTGGTAGCCGTCCATCAGGTCGCATCCGCGAGGCGGATCAAAATCGTGCGACGGATAAACATACAGTCGTCCGTCGTCCCAAACATGCGCCGAAGGGTCGGCAGTGTATAAATCTCTGACAAAAGGATTGTTCTGCGCAAGGCAGGTTACGGCAGCCGTTAATAACAGTACTGCGATTAATGTTGATTTGTTCATTGTATATATTGTTTATTGTTACTATGTTGCAATAATTAAAATTTTTATCGTTACAGTGTTGCAATAATCCAACGCACGACGGCATTCTCAATAAAGTCAACAATTGGTGTCGGATTAGGAAAACTGTGCGGATGATGTTTAAATCCTTTCTTCTCAACGACAATAATTTCGCCGCCTTTTTCTCGAATTAATTTCTCAAACGGAAAAGCGTTTTGCGAGTTGACGGCCGCATTGTCGAGTTCGGCGCAGAGTATCAAAATAGGATAATGCCCTTTTACGATGTCGCCGATCTTATCTATTGGGCTTTCGCGGAAATTGTTAATATCTTGACGTTCAACGCCGTAATTTTCGCGAATGCCTTTTGTTATCTCATTTTCAGGCTTTTCCTTGCCGTCAGGTCCGTAATACATCGCTTTCATGTCAAGAAGCGGATTATCCACATACACAGCCGCCACTTTGTCGGGATTAGCAGCCGCCCAGTTAAACACATACACGCCGCCGCGACTCATCCCTTCCATTACAACTCGCTGATTAAGACCGCCTTCGTGAAGAATTTTATAAAATTCGTTCCATTCTTCGATATTCTGTTTGTTGCCCATGCGTTCGGCTTGGTCGCAATATACGAGATGATAACCTTTTTCGAGCAAAGTAATGTCGGTTTGCGGTTCATGCGCCCAAAATCTTGTACGCCAAATCCAAGGCCGTCCGACTGATGTTTTATGCGGTTTTACTACCTTGCAGTCGCGTCCTTTGAGTTTAAATTCGGCGCAATAATAACCCGCAAAATTGACAACTTTATAAGTAATATTCTTATTATCAAGATGTTTAAAAACATCAAACTGTTCGTCTATTTGTAAAGTTACTTGCTGAAACAGTCGTTTGGCGATGATTTCCGAGCCTTTTTCTTCGGGATGGATAGCGTCGGGGATAAGGTCAGGACGGTCGATAAGCAGCGGACGCATATCTACAACTTCCACATTCTCCTCAAAAGCAGCACGTTGGAGACGTGGCGCAACCTGATTTTTACTCACTGGGTCATAGATTCCGTTACTGTCGGTTACAAAAAACACCGTCGGCAGCAATACAATGACGCGCGGATGAGTAGGTAAATCCTTGAAAGCCCGTATCATATCGCGACAATCCTGCTCTAACTCGTTGTAAAACGGGCGATTAACGGCTTTTGCGTCGTTGCCGCCGAGGTCAATAAACACGATGTCCGGCTTGCTATTGAGGGCTTTCCGGTAGGCTTCGGTTTTCCAATAGGGCGAATTGCCTTTTCGCTGCATCGTTGTGCCTGATACGCCACAATTTTCGACAATATAATCCGTCCCCAACAGCGTTTGCAACTGCCCCGGATAGGAATTTTCTTTCTTGTTTTTGATGCGCGCACCTTCGGTAATGCTTGCCCCGATGCAAGTAATGCGGGTTTGGGCGACAATTGTTGTAGAAAGTACAATAATAAATATGGTTGCAAGCAGCCGTTGTAAATTGTGTATTGCATTCATGTGTTTTTTATTTGAAAAATCATCTGTATAATGCTGTTTGTAAGACTTTTATATATTCCGGTCGGTTAGAACTGGAAAAGCGGACAGGTTTGGCAGCGGCGGCAGAGTTGTTTGGAACGGTGATGTCGAATTTGTTCCAGCCCTGTTTGAGCGGCAGGTCTTTTAATGACTGTAAACGCTTGTTGTTGAGGCGAATTTCGATACGTTCTTCGGTTACGATTTCCAATTTCGGCATATCGGGTTCGATGAGCAGGTCGTCGAGCGGACGGGGGCTGTAAACCCAAAGATTGTAGTAGCGTCGATTATCGATAACGTTGATTAGCAGTTTGTTAAGAAGTATGTTGCCATCGTTGTCAATAAGTTTGATGTCGGCACTGCTATCGTTGCTTTCGGTTGAAGCAATACCGGCACTGTGCAGTATTTTACGAAGCGTTTTATATCCTTTTTCGGATGTTGTAAAATCATCTAACGTACTGATATACAGCGTATAATTACCGGCGTGATATTTGATAAACACAGCATCATGCGTAGAGGCTTCGTTTTCGCTGCGCAGTACGGCGGCTGTTTTCAATTCTTCGGGGCGTTTGTTCCAGCGACGCCAGTTGGTTTTGCAGGCTCGCAAGAGGATTTCGCCTTCATCGGCAAGCATTCCTGCAATGACATATTCGGATGCGTTTTCGGTCTGAATTTCAGAGAAATAGAAATCGGAATTAACGGTATTTTTCAGCCAAGACTTGTGTTCGGGGATAAAAGATGAAGCCTTGCGTTCTTCCAGTCGCAGCGGTTGAGGCAGGAAAGAAGCGTATGAAGCGGCAGTTTCCGGTTTAGGCGACCAAAGCCAAATGTCGGCGCCGTTGTCGGTTTGCTGTTTTATTGCTTTCCGTTCGGCTTCCGTGAGAGTGTATGTGCCGTCAATGATGATTAGTTTCTTGCTGTTAGTTTGAACTCTGTTAGTTTGAACTTTTCCACCATGCACCAAAGCAACTGCCTGATTTTCAAATATTTGCTTGACACGACTGTCGGACGCTCCGAAAAACGTTATTTCCGAATATTGTTTTGCAGGCTTGTCGAGCTTGGCAATCAGCGTTTTAACCGGCAAAGCAGCCCATTGCGACCATGCGGGGCTGTTGCCTTCGTTAGCGGCTTTGATGGCATCAAACATCGGCCATGTGCGGTAGAGAGGCAACGTAGGGTCATATCCCGGGTTGAAAGTAGAGCAATAGGCGCCGATGCGTTCGGGCTGGATACCGGTCTGATTTTCAACATATTCGCCAAACCATATCCCGTCGTCGAGCGAAGGCGTCGCAGTCAAATTACGTTTTCCGAACGGCAGCGGCTGCAAAGCATACCACGCGATGTTGAAGACCGACGAGTAAGACGCTCCTGCTTCGCGCTGCTGCCGGATAAGGCGGTAACACTCGTAAGCAAGCCCTTCCATGCGTCCTTCCATTGATTCGTAAGCACGTTCGCCGTTAAACTTCGCTACCTGTTCGGGCGTGCCGTAATACGCCATGCTTGTTTCGCCGACGCCCCACGGTTTACCGAGCGCAGCCCAGTTTTTGAGCGAATTTTCATCACCGTAATGACCTATCGTTGAGGGCAATATCCCTTCTCCGTCTTCTTCGCCGTCGCTCGAAATCCACGGTCGGGTAGTATCGTATTCACGCACGATAGCGACCCAGTCGCGCCATGCCTGCTTTTGATAATCCATCCATTCGGGTTTGTTAAAGACGTGAAGGATAACAGGTTTGTTTTCGTTGCTGACGCTCCAACCAAACACCGAAGGGTGGTTGCGGTCGCGCACGACCATTCGTCGCAGGTGGTCTTTGGAGTTTTCCCAGAAAGTCGGCGAATCCATCTTCGGGCCGCCGTCGCTCGCCCAGTTTGCAGTCTCGGCGAGAATGCAGATGCCCATCTCGTCGGCTACGTCGAAATAAAACTGCGGATATATTTGAGCGTGAGGGCGTACAGCATTGGCGTTGGCGTCTTTCAAGGCTTTAAACCATGCGTAAGCATAACGTCGTGTCAGTTGCGGAACGCCCATAAAATGCCACGAATCGCCTTTGAGAGAATACGGTTTGCCGTTAAGCAACTGCGTCGTTCCCTCAAAAGTCCACTCACGCCATCCGAACCTTTCGTACTTAATATCAACAGGTTGCGATTTTTTTGTAGAGATTTGTAGAGACAGTCCGTAGAGATTTGGATATTCCGGCGACCATAGTTCGAGCGTGTTGTCGGCTATATCAAGAGAAAGTGTCGTTTTAGTTTCTCCGACAGGCAGTTTCAACTTTTGGGCCGGTATGACGACGGCAGGCGTCGAGGCAAGTTTCCAGTCGGGAACAGGCGCAGAATTGACGGTAGTACCGGCATTGTTGAGCCATTTACGTATATCACCGCCGAGCAACAATTCGGCCGGTTTACCGCTAAAATTGCTGACCGTCAATTCCAGTTCGAGTTTGCGTTGCGACACTAACGGCTTGATATATACGTTGTTAATGCTAATTTGAGGAACGGCAATCAGATAAACATCCTGCCAGATGCCATTAACATGATACCCCCACATCGAACCGGCAGGCACAATACGACGACCTTTGGTAGAATTGTCCTCAAAAAGCGCTTGACTGCGCACTCCTACAAGGATTTCGGCTTGCTCACCGGCTTTGACGATGTCGGTAATATCGACGTCGAAAGGCAGGAAGAGGTCGAAGTTTTCAGCCGCCTTTTTGCCGTTTACCAACACCTGCGTATGTCCTGCAACAGCCTCAAAATGAAGCATTAAGCGGTTGCCGCCCCAGTCGATAGGTATTTGTACCGATTTGCGCATCCACGCCATTTTAACGCCGTCCCATTCTTTGGGATAAGACGGATAGTTGCGGTGGTCGGGGCCTTCTAATTCTCTGTTAGCAAAGGAGTTAATATTCCACGGCGATGGGATTTTGATTTGTGTTTTGTCCCATTTGTCGGCTTGCGGCAACGGAAGTTCGGGAGCGATGCCTTTGCCCTGACGGTAGTCTTGCGGCAGCGCGACAGGCTGAAAATCCCACCGTCCGTTAAGGCAAATCTCTTTCCGCAACGGCTTCTCAACCTTGCCGACATATCCTTCCGACGGCGCAAAAATATGTGGATAATAGAGCCTGTTTAAATTGCTTGCGACTATATCGGAGCCATAGATTCCGTCCGGTTTAGCGCTATTATTTTTCAGTCCCGACAGGTAATAATTATTGGTGAGTTCTATTGAGTTGCCTGTCTCATGCAACTTGGCATACGCATTATTTTCGTCGGCATCAGTGTACACATTTTGTGCAAAAAAAGAAGAATATACAAAAGCTTTTCCTCCTCTTACATCTACGCCTGTAGCGCCGGAGCGCTGAAAATTAGCCTGTTGATACCGCACAATACCGTTGTTTACTATACCGCCCACCGTAGGGCTACCCCAAAAAGCAGTATTATACAGTATTAATTTAGCGTTAGGATGAACCTTTTTCGTATTTATTTCGTTACCCATCAAAACGTAAGATCTAACGGCTTGTCCTGCAATTTTCGTATTAACCAATTCGGAGTTGATAGCAATTATTTTAGTATTTTCATCGGCGTCTTCAACAAATAAAGAATAGGTGCATCCGTCCGAACCATGCCCTACGACGGTCATTTCTCCGGGGTAGTTACCTGTTATTGCGTCTTTCAAAAAATGAATGCCATAAACAGAGCCATAAACAAAATTGTTAAAAACAGTTTGTTTTTTAACATCGGCAAATTTCAACTGACTGCAATGAGCTTGCACGTATCTCATCAAAGGCACATTCGGATACCCTTGTCCTTTTTGCGGCAGTCGTGTGCCGTAGTGAGGATTGAACTGCATATTCCTGATAAACCCACCTTCGGCGCCTCCTCCAACCCAAATACCTGCTCTTGCTACTACACCGGCGAAATAATCAACGTAATGTCCGCTTGTGTTGTAAGAAGCGAGGTCTATACCTTTATCGCCTGCCGGTATGGTTACATTAATTATATATACATTCGGCCCTTTCCCCTGTATCAGGAACGGAGTAGGTCGTGGGTTATTATTGTTATATTCGCCGGTAGCAATATTAAACTGTAAAATGTTCAACCCTCTGATGCCGGCCTGCGATTCGATCTGTATAAGCGAAGAACCTTTTTCACCTGCGGCACCTCCGCTATAATTTGTAAATATCGCGGTACCACCGCTTTGGGTATGATGTTGTACGTCCCATGTTCCTCTCAATTCAACTCCCGAAGGAATGGTAATGGGATTATCGACTAAATATCTGCCTGCCGACAGATAAACCGTTCCACCGCCGGACGCCTTAACAGCATTTAATGCGTCCTGCAATTTAGCCGAGACATCTTCGGTCGGAGCATCGTTATTAAATCCGACAGATCGCGGCAAATCTACTTTCAACACATTGTTTGACGCCGGTCTTGGGTGTACATCAATATTTGTTTTAATATTTTTAGTAATAGGCTCAAACAGGTATTTATCGTCCGTAAGAATCTCAACTTTTGCCGTCTTGCCGTTGTTTTTGATTTCCAATTTGCGTTTATATCCTGAGTTCATTGATTTAAGCGTATTCACGTTAGCACCCAGAAAGACATGACCGACAGGTTGTTTAAAATCAGATTGAGTAATCAATACGTTACCGTTATTTATTTTAAGCGCATATTCGTTGTATTTGTCGAATGTGCAACTTTCAAACGAGATAACGCCATCGCTGCCGTCGCTTACGACAGGTCCCGTGAAATCTACTCCGTTAAATTGAGTTGAAGTTGTGAAATCATTGAAGAAATAAGCGGCAATACCGTCGGCATTAGAGCCGAAAGTAGAATTGGAAAAAAGCAAACCGTATGGGTTAACAGCTTGCACATATAAACCTGTATCGCAGTTATTGATGTGTATTTCGGTAAACTGCGCATTCGGGGCGTCGCTATAACCCGGTTCTTTACCTATCCACATACCGTTTTTATAACCTGAAACATACAAATAAGATACATATTCCCAATCGGAACGGTGCATTTGAAAACCTGTACCGTTAGCTTTCGTATAAGCAGTAATTTCATTGAGCGACGGTGAACCCGGAAGCCCCGAATCAGCCCAATATTTGGGGTTTATCCTGACATTTTCAATTCGTCCGATGTCGGTACAGATATGAACTTCTATTCCTGTTTTGAGAGCCGTCATATAACTGTTCATCACATAATGCAGTTCGCTCGGAGCAGAATAAAAACCGTTGTACGCATTTACAAGAGTAACGTTTTCAACTGTTGCGCAATCTCCTGATGTTTGATATAATGTCCATGGATATGGCTTAATATCTTTGATAGTTTGCTCCGGATACCAAATCGACAAATTCGTTACTCCTGTCCCTTCTCTCATCTCTATAAACCTGTCGGCTATGCTGGTATGCGTAGTGCGCAGTGCGTTGTCGGCCTGACTGTCGTTCCACCAACTTTCGACCGTTCCGTCATAATTGGGAGAATCCTTTCCTACCCTTACTTCAAGGATAGTGCCGAGAACTTTTCCGTTATTCAACTCCGGATTTGCCCAATCGCCACGTAGCTGTACTCCTGCGGGAAGTTGCAAAACATATTCGTAATTATATGATTTGCGTGTTTCATCACTGCCTCGACGCACTCTGACATTTCGGCTACCGGTTTGCGTACTGCGAAACTCATAATTGCCGGCAGGAATATAGACTACGCCGCCGCCTGCGTTGTATGCCGCATCAATAGCCGCCTGAAAAGCCGCTCTGTTATCAAATCCTGCCTGAGCTTTTGCGCCGTATTTAGCGTCTGTTACTACAAAATCGGATATAGCCCAATCTTTTGTTGGATAAATGGTCTTTATGGATTGTGCAAAAGCAGCAATGGGATGACGGTACCACGTCATTGCGAGGCACGAAGCAATCCAGCAAAATAAAAAAACCGTCATCAAATAAGAAAAACGTTTCATAATATTATATAACTTAAATTTTACAAATTAATTGTTATTTGTCTATATTTACTTGTTAAAGAAAACTGTTTTGTTTGCGACACAGGAAGAAAAAAAGCAATTTGTTTTTCTTCTCCTGCGGCGAGTTCATAGTGGTGTATTTCGTTGGTGCGGACGCCGTCGGCATAGAGATAAAGTTTGCCGGTGTCCATCAAATTGCCGGTATTTTTAACTTTCACAAAGACTTTTTTGGAACCGTCGGCAAGTTTTTCTTCTGTCCCCGACAATGTTAAATTGAAATCGGCGGCGTAAGAGCCTTTGTAATTGAGTATTGCGCTTACTCCTTCGGATTTGTCGCCGTAACCGACACTCTCCTTAATGCGGTCGCCCGCTTTATATGACGGACTGCGCCCACCGACACAAATCTTGAAGTCGCCCGGCTCAACAACCCTGTCCATTTTGTCGTTCAGCAGCGACAATTGATAAGGCGATAACGTGAAAGCAACTGTTTCAGACTCGCCCGCAGCCAACGTAATACGCTCAAAATCTTTGAGTTCCATAACCCGCGTTTTAACCGAAGCGTACATGTCGGTAAGATACAGTTGCACAACTTCATCGCCCTGTCGCGAACCGGTATTTTTCACATCCGCCTTGATTGTAACGTTGCCGTCCGAATTAACCGATGTTTGCAGGTTGGAATATTCAAATTTCGTATAACTAATCCCGTATCCGAAGCGATAAAGAGGATAATATTCCAAATCAGAGTATTCATAACGTCGTCCTGATGTTTTAAAATTGTAATAATGAGGCAATTGTCCTACATGTCGCGGAAAGGTCATCGGCAGGCGACCTGCGGGATTGTAATCGCCGAACAAAACATCGGCGGTGGCATATCCGCCTTCCTGACCGGGCAGCCAGTTAACGAGCATCGCAGCGCAATGTTCGGCGGCGTAAGTCAGGTTGTAGGGACGTCCGATTTGCATTACCAGCACTACGGGCTTGCCTGTGGCGCAAACTTCGCGCAGCAGTTCGCCCTGTTTGCCCGGCAGTTCGAGGGTAGCATAGTCGTGATTTTCGCCTGTTGTGTTGTAATTAACGCGGTTTCCTTGCGTGCAGTCGCCAAGAACCATCACTACGACATCGGCTTTGAGCGCTGCCTGACGCGCTTTTTCGCCCTCGTAATTGTCGGAAGCAGTAAATTCACACCCTTTTTCGTAGATGATTTTTGTTTGAGCGCCGACAGCGGCTTTGATGCCTGTAAGGACAGATTTCAACTGCCCTTCCTGCAATTTTGGGGAGTAGTCGCCGGGTTGCAAGTCGTCGGCGCCCGGCCCGATAACGGCAATTGTTCCTGTGGTTTTAACTATCGGCAAGATGTTGTTTTTATTTTCTAAAAGGACGATAGACTGACGTGCCGCTTCGCGTGCAACAGCCAGATGTTCGGGCGATTGCCATCCGGGGTAAATTTTGTTCCAGTCGAGCGCTTTCGACGGATTATTTTCAAACAGACCGTTACGAAGCATGGTTGAAAGCAGTGTACGGCACACCATATCAAGGTTTTGCATATCGATACCACCGTTTTTTGCCGCTTCTATGACATCCTTATTATTATATGTATTGCCGCAATTGGTAGCAATACCGGCGGCGAGCGATTGATTGGCGGCTTCGACTAAATTTTCGGCAGTGTAATGTTTGCGTGCCGTGAGGTTGCCGATAGCGCCGCAATCGCTGACAATGAAGCCGTTAAAGCCCCATTCTTCGCGCAGGATGCCGATAAGCAGTTCGGCGCTTTTGGCTACCGGCACACCGAGATAATCGGAATACGCCATCATCAACGATTGACAGTTATATTTGCGTATCACGTGGCGGAAAGGAACGAGATGAACTTCGCGTATCTCTCTCTCCGACAGACCTACGTCGTGAGAATCTCGGCCGCCGAGCGGTGCGCCGTGAATGGCAAAATGTTTGGGAGTAGTCATCAAACCTTTTGATTGATAGCCTTTTATCCACGCTCCGCCAATCTCCGAAACGAGTATCGGGTCTTCACCGAAAGTTTCCTCGCATCTTCCCCAGCGTGCGTCCTGCGCAACGTCGAGTACGGGCGACCATGCCTGAATAGCGCCTGCAACTCTGGTTTCATCGCCGACCGTTTCGGCAACTTTCTCCGCAAGCCGTTTGTTCCAAGCCGCACCGAGCGCTATTGCCTGCGGAAAAATCGTCGCTCCGCTGCCGTAAGAAAAGCCATGCACCGCTTCTACTTTTTTGATGTCGGGTATGCCGAGTTTGGGAATGCCCGGAATGCCCCACCCTTCGCGGATGAGTTCCATCTTGTCGGCGGGCGTCATAACGGCAAGCAGCAGTTCAACGCGCTCATCAACAGGCAGTTGAGCGTTCATCCAAGGCTTATCCGTAGGCGTGTCGACGGCAGAGGCGGTTTCCGTCGCGGTTTTCTCAAATCCTAACTCTATTTCGCTTATAGACAGTTGTTTGGTAACAACTCCGCCTTTGAAAATCAGGATGACATGAGCGCCGTATTGAGGCGGAAATTTCAGTGTAAAATTACCGGAAAGACCGTATTTGACTGCTTCGCCCGGATTCATTGGGTCGTAAGTAACATAGATGTCGAGCCATTTTTGCAGCATTTCTTTTGTAATGCCCTTAATATCAATTGCTACGCTTTCGACATTAGAGGGCGTTTGTAGAGTAAACGACAACCGCTGCTCTGCTTTGAGATCTTCGGATTGTAGCGTCAGGACGGTTTTCGGATTGCCGTCTAAAAGCACAGTGCCGGGGTTGAGCGCCGTCGTTGCCGCAACTGATGTTATTCCTTTTTTTTGAGCTGATAATGAAGCAATTGATATTATAAAAAGGAAGATGATGTTAAAAAATAAATGTTTCATTTTTTTATGCCGTTTTCGTTGAATGACTCTATTGAGAAATAATATTTTGAATCGCGGTTAAAGAAACCGGCTTCGTAGTTGTTTGCTCCCATCACCATGACGGCGTTACGGAGGCTGTTTTTGTCTGTACCCCAGCGAATTATGTATCCGACGGCGTTGTCGGCTTTGTCCCATGTAAAGCGGAAACGTCGTGCGTCGGCATTGTTGCGGACAGCCTTAAAATTACGGACGGAAGCAGGTTTGTTGCCTTTGCCGTGTCCGAAAACGCGGAAGTCAAAAAGCGAAAATTTTCCGTATTTGCTTATGTCGCGCTGATTAATAATACGTAAATATCTGATTACCAGCGGTTTAGCGAATGTGATAAGTTCATGCGGCGCATCCGTCACATTATCCTTACGGTCAACGATTTGCGTCCACGACCGACCGTCGGTTGAGCCTTCTACCGAATATTGATAATAGAAATACGACAGATGCGAATCAGCGGCAAGATTAAAATCGTTGTCAGCGAAATTGACCTGTAATGCGCTTACTTCCATTGCTTTACCCAAGTCCACCTGCCACCATTCACCTTTGTTGCCTGTTGCCGCCGACCACCACGTTTCGACCTTTTCGTCGTTGGCAAGTAGGGCTTCAAAATTCGGTAAAGATGACGATGCCGTCGCAGGCTTGTCAAAAGAGAGTATGTTCCATCCCAACGACAAGTCATTCTTTTGAAAATCAATCTTTTTAGTAGGAATTTCAAACGGGTGGTCTGTCATTACGGTATGTTCCGCAATTTTGTTATCGTCGGTAAAATAGACCGGAAATAGTCCCAGACGCCGTTCAAAAATATGTCGAACGGAGATAGTCATGCTCGCCACATGCCAGAAGTTGCCGTATTTATCTTTAAAAGTATGACCGTGTCCTGCGCCGCCGATAAACCCTCCCGGTTTGAACGAAAACGGGTTGCTTTCCTCATAAACGTAAGGCCCTAACGGGCTGTCGGACGTATAGATACCATCGCCGTAAACGCGCACTTCGGTACCCGGAGCGGCGTATTGAAGGTAGTATTTGCCTTTGTACTTCAACATGCAGGGGCCTTCGTTGTAGCCGTCTTTTCCGAGATTGTTGGTAGGCCCTTTCTCTTCCCAGCCGTATTTGAGGTAGTTGTGTGTAATGAGTATTTTTGCTTCGCCGATAACCTTAAAACCGTCTGTGGGGTCAACTTCGACGCCGATAATCGGGTCTTTGTCGGAACATCCCCAGTAGATGTAAACTTTGCCGTCGTCGTCGCGAAAGAAGCAGGGGTCGGTGTTGCCTGTAAGTTGGAATTGAAATTTTGCGTTGATGTCAACCCATTCGTCGCGTGAGGGATCTGTTGATTTGTAGATTTTGGGATTACCGGAGCTGATATAGTACATCGCATCATCCATAACAAGCACGGTAGGCGCATACTGTTCGATAAGGTCAATCGTTTTACAGGGGATGTAAGTCCACTCGGCGAGGTCGGGCGAAGTCCAATATCCGCCTGATTTTGAGGCGAAAAGGTAATATTTTCCTTTGAAATATTCGCAGACGGGGTCGGCCGCTTCGCGACGGCTCGTAGAGTTGTCTTTGACGGCAAAACGATAGTTGAGGTTCATCGGATTGGCGACAATACGCGGTTGAGAAGGTTGAGAAGGTTGAGAAGGTTGAGAAGAAACAATATCTTCTTTATAGACTTTCGTCAGATGATAATAATTTTCCAATTGCCGTAGCATGATTTTTTCACCTGCTCCTATTTCAATCAAGTCGGGTCCGTGGTCGGCGCCATATCCGCCGTAGGCAGAAGAGCGTATGTCGGGCAAATAAACAGGCCATTTGCCGCCGTTCCAAGTATATCCGAACAGAAACGGTACAAGTCCGTAGGGTTGAAATTCGCGCTTCCAGTCTATCTGGAACTTGATAAACGGCTCGCCGGGGACAGTGGCTATGACATAGCGGTTGTTGAGCGTTATGACGGAAAAGTGAACGTTAACGTTGAGCGACTTGTCGAAGCGTCCGGTGAAGAACAGCGAATCGGTTTTCACCTTAATATCAGCGCGGTCGTGGGGGTTGGGATATAGTTCGTTAGTGAGTTTGACGGCTTCGATGGAGAGCAACTTACCCATTCGGTCTATCAGGTCGTAGTTCGACGGACGCGGGTCGTCGGGGCTTTGTCGTCCGCCGTCTTTGAAGAGCGGCGCCTGATTGCCGCCTCCACCTTGCACAAAGAGACAATTGAGCTGATTGTCAAAGGCTTCTTCGGTATATTTGGTGGCGTATCCGACATAATCGCCCGAAATCTCGAAATTATTCCAAGCCACGTCGGGGTGGCAGGCATAGTTCATGATTACGGCGCGAGTTTTGCCTGATATGTCGTCAAACTTAATGATGCCGACGGCATTGTCAACCGGCCCGTGCGGGATGCGTTCTGGGTTGACGGCGCGATAGTGTTCGTCGCCGAGCCACGATTCGCGTGCGCGACCGTCTTCACGCAGTATGAGACGGTTGAAACTTAACTGCGGGAAATATCTGTGTCCGCCGGAGACGACGGCTTCAAACATTCCTTCGCTTGCCTGTTGCATCACTTCGGTTATCCTGACGTTGAGCCATTCGTTAGGAGCGCGCTCCGACGAATGTGTGTGCTGCGGACAGAAATAAATTTCCGTCAGGTCAAACTGTTTTTTTAACGCTTCGGCAAGCGGGATGTTTGTGTATCCTCCAAGGTCGAGCGCAACGAAAGCGATGCGAACACCGCCCGCTTCGATGATGAGGCTGCGAGCGAAGATTGAATCATGCACCGGATACTTGGGTTTAGGCGGTGTGATATTGATTTTTGCCGTTCCGACAAGGAAACGGTCGGCAGCAGTTACAGTAGTTGTTAATGATGCTGCTATCAGCAAAGTAAGACAAAGATGTTTCATTTTAATTTCTGTTGTTGAGGTTTATAATGATGCGTTTTTTTGCTGTGGTTCGGACGAGGCTGAGCCTCGTCAGGTTTATCTTGGCAGGCTGTGCCTGCTAAGAAATATGTCAATGCAGGCAAAGCCTGCGTGGATAGAGCAGACAAGGTAGAACCTTGTCCGAACAGCGGAAAACAGGTACCACGTCATTGCGAGAAACGAAGCAATCCAGCGTTCTTTTCCTTCCGGATTACTTCCTGTATTCCTGGATTGCTTCGTTCCTCGCAATGACGTGGTACCTTCTGCTTTCTGCTTTCTGCTTTCTCCAAACCACTTGCAGGGTTTAAAACCACTGCAAGGGTTTGGGGTACCATATTAAATATCATCTCCGTAGAGTGTTATTTCGCCGAGGTTGATACAATTGGTGGTCTGCCAGTTGGGAAATTTGATAACAAGACGTATGTAGCGGACACGCAGGCCGATGTCAATAAAATTAAACTCCTGACCATCAGTCCATATCGCATTATCGGCGTCGTTACGCTGATTATAAATGAGGCCTGACGGTTTAGTCATCTCAAAATCTCCTATTTTCTTCCAGTCCTGCTGCCAATTGTTTATTCCGGGTGCGGGGTCGGGAGCGAGGAAAGTAAGAGCGCGGGAGTCGAAATTACTAATCTTATCGGTATATAGTTCGTTATTAGCCACATAGTTAGCGGGATTTTTCTGAACCACGTATGTTGTACGATAGTAAGTTTCAAAATCGGCTTGCGAGGCAAAATCATCTATTTCTTTCGGAGCGTCGGTAGCCCATACCTCAAAGAAGCGCGGGCTGTGGCCTGAAAAAGAGCCGTTATCAACTCTTGCCCACAAGCGTATGCGCGACAATGTTGCGGGAATGCCGAGGTCGATAGTAAACTTGTGCGGGAATTTAAACGGAGCGTTAGCATTGCCCGACTGGTCTTCGGTGTGGAGAATAGTTGCTCCGTTGGTATTGTTGCGTGTACCGCCGTCCCAAATTTTGGCAAGGCTGCGTTGCCCTACGCCGAAGTCGGTGATAGGCTTTTGCCAGTCGTTGATGCCGCCTCCCGGATGCGGAGTAGTGTTATCACCCGGCTTAAAAGCAGCTACGAAGCGTGATTTGGATATTTCACGTTCAAATTTAGGCATCGTAAACTTGCGGGCAAGAGAGTTAAACTCCTCAAAACCGTTTTCGGGCATGTGAACGGCATAAATATCGACAATATCGCCTGTTTCAAGATTTTCGAGCAATGTAACCGTCTCATCATTAGGTATTTCTATCAACTGTTTTTCGTCGTTTTTGTTGATATATTCAACTACGGTATGAAGCAGTGTTACAGCCGTTGCCGATACCGGTTCCCACGATATTTGCATGTCGCCGGTAACGAGTTTGGAAATTTCTTTGATACCGCGACTGCGCAGGTTTTCGATATAGACGTCGCCGAGAACAAGTCCCGAAATCTCTATCGCTTTTGAAATATTACCTTTGTTGTCGTGCATTTCAAATTCAAAGATATATTCACCTTCTTCAAGGTTATTGACAACTGTCGAGAGCCACATTTCGCTTTCGGAGGTACGTTCAACGGGTACTTCTACTTTATTATTACGCTGATTCCAGTAAATCACCGTTTTAGAGATACGCGGGTCGGCGTTGATTTTCCATTCGAAGCCGATTTTATTCAGTCCCGAACGCACCGTAATAGAATCGGCGACACCGATATAGAGCGTTTCGCCGCGATCGACGTATTCCTCATGTATAGTGTTCATATTATCACAAGCATAGAGGATACAGAGCGTTACGGCGCATAATGCCGTAAGAAATTTGATAAAATTATATTTTTTCATTTTATAAACAGTTTAAAGTTGGTAATTGATTATCTGTCATCGCCGTAAACGTTAATTTCAGCGGCGTGCATAGCCGGAGTGTGCGCCCATGTGTCGTGGACTTCAAACCTCAGATAGCGCATTTTGGGTACGCCCTGTTTGAAATCGAAGTCGAAACCGGCATTATGAGCGGCGAGGTCTTCGGGAGTGTTGGTTCCGGGCGGCAATCCCGACGGTTTAACTATCTCGCACTTGGCGAGCAGCGTCCAGTCTTTTTTCCACTCGTCGGTGTTGAAATAAGCCGCATCGTCGCGCGGGTGCGTCAGTTCGTCGGTGCCATAAACGTCAAACAATCTCAAATTATGCTGTGCGAAAGGATAAATTTCACCTCTCTCAAACCATATAAAATGTGTCAACAGCGTCAATTGTCCGAGGTCTATCGTGAAATACTGCGGAATAGTAAACCCTGCTGCCGCGTCGGTATGCCAGCCGTGGTACTTGTCGGGGTCGTCGAGAACGCCGTCCCATATCTTTTCGATAGGGCGATTGTCGTTAACCGAAGTATTATCGCCGATGAGCGCCGGAGTGCTGAATTTGCTTTTGTCGAGCAATATCTCATACCATGGCGATACTTTGATTTTGAAAGTATCCGATTCGTTTTCGTATTTGTCGGTGATACTCAAAGCAAAAGTACGTTCTTGTGTGTCGAAGCCGCGCAAACGCTTCATATCGCTTGGTAGCGACGAGAAAATCATGTCTTGAAGTTGCAACTCGCCGTTATCGTCGGAAGCGAGTATTGAGATGCCCGCCATTGCCTGCGCCGGATTGTCCCACGTTATAACTACTCCGCCGAAAGTCGGTTCAATTTTGAAAGAGTTAAGGATAGCCTTCATCGGCGGTTCGAGAGGTGTAAACTTCTTGACGTATGGCTGCGAGAGGTTTTCGCTGTGGTCAACAACGTAGAGCCGCAGTTCTATTTCTTCCGGTTCGCCGATGCCGTCAACATCAAGATAGTTTTTGTAGATTGAAGAGCGAACGACGCGCATTTTGCCGTTGTAGGTAAACTCGCATTTGACATACGATATGTCTTCATCGTCTTTCGGCAAAGAATAAGTAATATGAGCGCCCCCGTTGATTGGCGTAACAACAACGTTTAAAAGAGGCGACGGCGCGTTGCTGTCGGTTGGCGTTTGTCCGACAGGCAGTTCCGAGCAACCGAAAACGGTTGTAAATATCAGCGCCAAAGAATAATTAAAGAATTTTATTTTCATGTCTTTACTTTTTAAAAAATTTTAATAATTAATTTGCCTGCCGTTACCAGCCCGGATTTTGAACAAGATTGCTGTTTACGGTCAGAGCGTTAGTTTGAATAGGCCACAAGTAGTCTTTGTAGGAAAATTTCCTGTTACTGAAATAAACTCTGGTAAGATAATAATCTTCGAGTTTTTGTCCTTGAAAATCCCAACCGCGCACGGGGTCGTTCAAATCTTTTTCGGCATCACGCCATCGGCGGAGATCGAAAGGACGTTGACCTTCAAAAGCAAGTTCGATAAGACGTTCGCGTTTGATAATCTGTCTCATACCTTCTTTGTCGAAAGGTTTTTGCGGGTCTTTGGCAAACTGCCACGAGTTGACTACGCTGTTGAGACCGGCACGAAAACGGATGCTGTCAACATAGTCGCGGACGGTGTTGTTAGGCGCATCCATAGTTTCGTTAAGCGCTTCGGCATAAAGCAAATAGAGGTCGGCAAGACGAAATATCGGCATTGCGAAATCTCTTGGCGACGGAGCCTGTGTGGTAATCGGTATCCTGAAACTGACCAATTTTTTGAGGAAATAGCCGGTCGAAGGATGGCAGTCCTGAAATACGAGACCGTGAATATCACCGGAGCGGTTTTTAATGACCAACTGCGTGCCGTCATCAGGCGTGGCGAGGAGTTCGTATATACCTCTGTCGAAGCAAAGATGGGCGTAGAAGCGCGGTTCGCGGAAATAGTTGAGAGAAGCCGTCGTTTCGCCTGCGCCGATGTAATATTTATGCCAATTGAACGAAATTTCTTCTTCGGTAGGTTCGGCGTCGGGGTCTTCGTTAGGCAACGGAACGGTGTTGGTGCGCGTTTCGTAGCGATGTTCATAGTCCCAGTACGGGTCTTCGTCGATAGGAATACCGTTGCGGGTGTAGTAAGTTTCGGCCATTTTGAGAGTAGCGCTCAACTCGGCAGTACCGGCGTAGGAAGTGTATATTTTTGGGGTACACCAGTTCTGGAACTGATTGTTATTAAAATTACAGAGCCATATACTTTCACGGTTTGTAGTAAAACGTTCCGAAACACATCCTCGCAGCGTATATTTCAGCGCTGTCGTATCCGACATAATGTCGTACCCAACGGGGTAGCGAAACAGGCTGTGTCCGGCGAGATGTGCGGCATCGATAGCGTCTTTAACGGCGTCGGCGGCACGTGCCCAGCGGGCTTTGATAACGGTCGGGTCGTCGTTGTTGGCTATCAACTGCACTCCTCTTTTGTCTTTGAAATCCTTGTAGAAGATATAACTGCCGTTAAAAAGCGGGCTGGCAGCCCATATCAGCGCTCTTGCCTTGATAGCCTTAGCAACGGCTTGGGTGCAGCGCCCTGTTTCGGTCGTTATCTCCTGAATGGCGACGGGAAGATTGGGCAACGCATCGTCGGTCAGACGGCAGATGAAATTCACCACGCTGTCAACTGGTTCGCGATATACGCGCACTTCTTCGGGCGGCGCACTTACGTCGATATTGCGGTCAACGATAGGAATAGGACCGTAAAGTTGCATCAAAAAGAGGTGGAAATAAGCCTTGAGAGTTTTAACTTCGGCTTTCCAGCGCTCTCTTTCGGTATTCGACAGGTCGGGAACTTTGTCGATATTTTCGAGGAAGATATTGCAGTCGCGAATGCCTATCCACATACGTTTGCCGCCGTTAGCGCCGTCCCAATAGTTGAGGTAAGGGGCGGTAACGTTTTGTTGCCCTTGCGCAATACGCGACCCGCTATTGTTTTTCATCCCGTTATCGACGTCAAACCACATCTCGTCGCCTCCGGCAATATATCCCGGATAATCAAACGCTAACGACATGTTAGGCAAATAGTTATAGCATCCGTAGAAAAACCGTTCCGAGTTCATACGGTTCGAGAAAGCGTTGTCGAGCGTAGCCGTTCCTTCCGGCACAACATCAAGATAGTCGGCACAGCGGCTGAACAATATCACGCTCATTATCAATAAAGTATATTTTAAATAATTCTTCATAAATTTTTATTATTAAAAGGTTAAAACTCAATATTTAAACCAATATTCAAGACCCTTTGCAGGGGATAAGCCAGACCATTGTCGCCCATTTCGGGGTCCCACATTTTAAACGCAGAAATGACGCCTAAATTGTTTCCCGAAGCGTATAAACGCAGATTGGCGACTTTTGCTTTTGTGGCAATATTTTTCGGAAGAGTATAGCCTATTTCGGCCGTTTTAACTCTCAAAAAAGAGCCGTTGCGCATAAACCAAGTACTTGTTTGCTGGTTGTTGGAGATAGCCGTTTCCGATAGTCGTGGCCATACTGCGTAAATATCGCGGTCGTCTTCAGTCCAGTGGCTGTCGGCGTAAACTTTAAGCATGGCGCGGTTTGTGCCGCTTCCACCGACGAAAGGTGCTGTGCTGCCCGGATTTATCCAGAACGACGAGCGTGCCGAGCCTTGGAAGAAGATGTTGGCGTCAAAATTTTTGTAACCGCCGGAAAGACCGAAGCCGTAGATAATTTCGGGCGTAGTAGGGAAGCCGATAGGTACCTGGTCGTTCTGGTCGATGCGCATGTCGCCGTTGATGTCTTTGTATTTGATGTCGCCGGCGCCGTATTCACCGAAAGTCTGGGTAGGCGAGTTTGCTACTTCTTCATCGTCGATAAAGAGACGCTCGGCGACGTAGCCGTAAACTTGCGACAGTTTATTGCCTACTCGTGAGCGCCACGGAGCGCCTGCGGCAAAATAGTCGGGTTCTTCAAATATTTGGTATTTGCTCGAAGCATAAGTGAAATTGCCGCGTATCAAAGTCCAGAGTTCAGGAGTAAACGATTTGCTGTAATCAATCGATACTTCCCAGCCGCTGCCGCTTGCTTCGCCGATATTAGCGCGCGGATTGACCTGTAATCCCATTGTAGTAGGGATAGAAGTACGTTCCTGCAAAATGTTGGTGCGTTTTTCGCGGAAATGGTCTATCTGTATTTCGAGGCTGTTCCACAAGTTTAACTCAATGCCGTAGTTTTGTTTTTTTGCTATTTCCCATGTGATATTGGGGTCGGCGTAACGGCTGATGGATATACCGCTGCGGGAAAAACCGAACTCGTCGCCTACACGATATCCTCTGCCGCCGTCGAACATGTTGACCGACGACATGTAGAAAAATCTGTCATTGTCGCTGCCTATCTGGTCGTTACCTACAAGTCCGTAGGTGGCTTTCAGTTTCAGTTTGGTTATTTTCTCTTTCAACGGTTCCCAAAACTCCTCGTTCGATACGATGTATCCCAAGCCTCCTGAAGGGAAGAAACCCCATCGCTGACTGCTGTGGAAGCGTTCCGAGCCGTTGTACCCGAAGTTGAGTTCTATAAAATAGCGGCTGTCGTAACTATAAGTGAAACGTCCCGACAGGCCGAGGTTGCGGCGAGGTAACGACAACTGATAATCGTTGGTCGTACCGTTGTGCAGTTCGCGGACTGTGCTTACTAACAGACCCGATACGTCGTGTTTCTCTAAAAAGTTGCGGTTGTAGGTAACAGCGCCCTCAAAATAGAGTGTGCTTTCGAGTTGCCTGTCGGAAGGTATGAAGTTGAGGAAATCGGTTCCGGCATCGGGGTTGAGCGGGCTTAGAATGTAATCGTTGGGGTTGCCGGTTTCAGCCAGAGCGTAATAAAAGGGGAAATATTGTCGTCGGATAGGTAGCAGCGAGTATCTGTCAACGTTGAACAGCCCTCTTAACGCAAGCCCTTTTGTAATGAAATCAAGGTTTTGGCGCACCTCAAACTGTGCATACATTTTTGACCGGTCTTCTGTCTTGTATCCTTTCAGCATTTCGGCGTAAGGGTTTAGATACGCACCTGTGTTGTAATTGCCGAAAAGGATATGTTTGGTGTAGATATTGGCTTCGTCGGGTTCGTAATAAGGTCGAAAATAAACAGGATTGGCGTTGATAGCCTTTGTATAAAGGTCGGTACCGCCGTCTATAGGGCCTTGATAGTCGTCGAACGAACCGTTTAAACGTACTATCAGCTCGGTCGTTTTAGTCAGATTGACGTTCACATTTGAGCGCAAAGAATATTTGCGAATATCAATGTTGGTATTGAAACTCTGTCGATTATCGTTTTTGATGATGCCCTGGTCTATGGCGTATGAAGCGGCAACGTAATACCGCGCCACAGTGCCGCCACCGCTTACACTGAGGTTGTAGCGCTGATTAAAAGTCTGCTTGTCGAACAGCATTTCTTGCCAGTCGTTAGCCGGATAGCGGACAGGGTCGATGCCTCTTTCGGTGTATGCTATCTTCTTTTGAGAATATGGCAAAGTGCGTCCGGGAGTGCGTGTTATGACCGCTTCGTTATGATATTTCATATAACTGACGGGGTCGGCTATTGCTACATTTTCGGTAGGCGACGACCATGAGCCTTCGGCGCGAAACTGTATTTTAGCCGTTCCCTCGCGCCCTTCTTTGGTGTTGATGAGGATTACGCCGTTAGCTCCCCTCGCACCGTAAAGCGCAGTGGCATTGGCGTCTTTCATGATCGAGAACGAGGCAATGTCGTCGGTAGTAAGACGCGACAAATCTCCTGTTCCCATCTCAACGCCGTCGATCAATATCAGCGGGTCTTTCTTGCCGGTACCGAAATTTGTTACGCCGCGAATGAAGAACTGGGCGTTGTCCTGACCCGGCTCTCCTGTTCGCTGGTAGGAGATAAGCCCCGCAATACGACCTGCAAACGCCGTCGTGAGGTTGCTCGACGGCACTTTCAGATCGCTCGGCTTGACGGTCGTAACAGCGGCTATGACGCTCTCTTTCTTCTGTTTGGCGAATGCAACAACCGTTACCTCGTCAAGCTCGTTGGGCTTTGGAACTAATGATACGTTAAACTGTCGCTGCGTACCTACTTTGACCGAATACGTTGTGTATCCGATGTAGGAAAATTCGAGGACGTCGTCCTGCTTAACGTTGATTAATGTAAATGTACCGTCAAGGTCGGTCGATACTCCGCGAGTCGAGCCTTGGATAACGACCTGCACCCCCGGTAACGTCTCGCCTGTTTCATCGGTAACGACACCGGAAACAGTAATCCGTTCCTGGGCCGCCATCGTGAACGGCAACGCACAAAGTGCAATTGCTGAAATCAGCATTTTCAATAATTTGCTTCTCATTGTTGTGTAAAATTGTTTGAATATTATTAATGTATATTATGTTAAAAAATGCATATTTGGCGCGTGTTTTCTGAAAAACGTCGCAAAGATAAGCGAAGAAGATTAACAAAACGATTAACAGGAGGATTAATGAACGAAAAAGTTTCATGATTTTTTAGTTAAAGATTGTTAAGCGACGGCCGATTTGAACAAAAAGTCTGAAAATTTTGATTTTTCCCAAGATATTAGTAATTTTGCAGCGATTTAAATATATGTTCTATTATGAAACGAAAAGTTTTTAATCAACTTGTGGCATGGAAAAACAAACAGGGGCGTATGCCTTTGATTGTGAATGGAGCGCGCCAAATAGGTAAAACATTTAGTATTAGTGAGTTTGGCGAAAATGAATTTGCGAATACCGTTTATATCAATTTGGAAACAAACCCTGATATTCGCCAAATATTTGAAGGCGACATTTCTCCTGCACGTATTGTACGCCTGCTTGAAAGTTCTACCAATATGAGAATCATTGAAGGCGAAACACTGCTTTTTTTAGACGAAATTCAGGCGAGTGAGCGAGCTTTGACCTCATTAAAGTATTTTTGCGAGCAAGCACCGCAATATTATGTTGTCGCTGCGGGTTCGCTTTTGGGCGTTGCGATTAATCGAGAGAAATACTCTTTCCCTGTCGGAAAAATTGACGAGATTAATATGTTTCCACTTGATTTTGAGGAGTTTCTTTGGGCAATGGACAGAGAAATGTTGGCCGATGAAATAAAAATACACTTTGCAGAATTTAAGCCGATGCCCGAAATTCTGCACAAACAGGCACTCGAATTATACAATTATTATTGCATAATTGGCGGAATGCCTGCCGTAATCAATGATTTCCGCCAAAAACAAAGTTTTTTGACTATCAAAGACTTGCAAAACAGAATTTTAAACGAATATATTGCAGACATGTCGAAATATGCAAAACCTGCTACTACGGCAAAAATTTACGGATGCTACAAGTCTATTCCCACACAGTTAGCAAAGGAAAATAAAAAGTTTCAATATAAAATTGTGCAAAAAGGCGGCACGGCAACGCTTTTCGGCGAAGCTATTGAGTGGCTGTTATTGGCAGGTATAACGCTTAAAAATCAGCGACTTGAACATGGCTTTATACCAATAAAAGCATATCAGAATTTGAGCGATTTCAAACTTTATATGGGCGATACGGGTATGCTTACTATGCACTCCGGCTTACCTGCGCAAATGTTGCTTTCGTCAAGCGTAACGGACAATACTTTTATGGGAGGAATGGCGGAAAATTTTGTGGCACAGCAACTTGCAGCAATAAAAATTCCACTTTTTTATTGGAAAAGCGAAGACACGGCAGAAGTCGATTTTGTGTTGCAAATTGGTATAGACGTTGTTCCTGTGGAAGTAAAAAAGGGGGTACACACACGTTCGACGAGTTTGGCAATGTTTGTCAAAAAATATAAATCGCCTTATGCAATTCGTATCTCACAAAAACATTTTGGCTTTGAAAATAACATAAAATCCATCCCCTTTTATGCTCTTTTCTGCCTCAATAATTACTAAAAACTTGGAAAAAATCAAAATTTTCAGACTTTTCCCAAGTTGTTAGTCCTTTTTAGTTTGCTGCGACACTCTCTTCTAACGTACAGGGCATTCGTCATTCTTATTTTTTTTTCTTATCTTTGCAGTCTCAAAATCGCTTCGCAACAGAAAAGTTGCGCTGTTAGAAAATTTTAAGGCATGAATATTACTATCGAATTTATATTGCTGTTTCTTTCCGTCTTGTTCCTCGTCAGTTTG
>JAITHS010000094.1 GCA_031279875.1 Tannerella sp. | reverse complement strand
ATAAGCGTCGGCGCAATCAAGTGTCGTCCCATGCGGGACTATTGTTGATATGATGACTCCTCTACCCGGAGACTAAAGTCACCGGTTAATAAAGTATCGTCCCTGCGGGACTGCGTAATTAGTGTCCGTCTTAATTTTTAATTCTTAATTCTTAATTATTCATAATTTATACCTATCTTTGCGGTTATGAAACTATTAGAAAAGATAGATTTTCCGGCTGATTTGCGGGCGTTGAAACTTAACGAACTGTCTGATGTTTGCGACGATTTGCGGCATTTTATCATCGACGAACTGTCGCGTAATCCCGGTCATCTTGCCGCCAGTCTTGGGACGGTAGAACTGACTGTGGCGCTGCATTACGTTTTCAACACCCCTTATGACCGTATTGTGTGGGACGTTGGGCATCAGGCTTACGGTCATAAGATACTGACAGGCAGACGGTTAACGTTCGGCACTTTGCGTAAGTCAGGCGGCATCAGCGGCTTTCCCAATCCGGCGGAGAGCGAATATGACGCTTTCATAGCCGGTCATGCGTCGATATCGATCTCTGCCGCGCTGGGTATTTCAACGGCTTCGGAACTGAAAAACGAAACCGACCGCCACGTAATTGCCGTTATCGGAGACGGAGCAATGACCGGCGGACCGGCTTACGAAGGTCTCAACAACGCCTCAATAGATCCTAACAATTTGCTTATTATCCTCAACGACAACGATATGGCTATCGACAATAACGTCGGCGGATTCAGCAAATATTTGGTTGATATTACTACAAGTCAGGCATATAACAAACTGCGCTATGATGCTTACAGAATGTTGAGACGGATGAATATCATCTCTGAAGACAGGCGCGAAAATATTCTGCGATTCAACAACAGCCTTAAAGCGCTGATTTCGCGTAATCACAACCTCTTTGAAGGCTTCAGTATAAGATATTTTGGGCCTACCGACGGGCATGACATACTAAATCTTGTACGTCGCCTTAATGATATTAAGGATATGAAAGGCCCTAAACTGCTGCATATCAGGACACAGAAAGGCAAAGGCTATGCTCCGGCGGAGGAATCGGCAACGGAATGGCACGCGCCCGGCAAATTTAACAAATACACCGGCAAACGGATAGTGATTTCCGACATCAACGCCCCACAACCGTATCAGGACGTTTTCGGTCATACGCTTGTAGAACTTGCGGAAGCCGACGAGCGCATTGTAGGCGTTACTCCCGCCATGCCGACGGGATGTTCAATGACATATATGATGAAACGTTTTCCGGAGCGGTCGTTCGACGTCGGAATAGCCGAAGGACATGCCGTAACGTTTTCGGCGGGGATGGCCAAAGAAGGACTGATACCGTTCTGTAACATTTACTCTTCGTTTATGCAGCGGGCTTATGATCAGGTTATTCACGATGTAGCGATACAAGGTTTGCATGTTATTTTTTGCCTCGACCGCGCCGGCTTGGTAGGCGAAGACGGAGCAACACATCACGGCGTATTCGACCTTGCATACATGCGACCGATACCGGGATTGATCATCGCCTCGCCGTTGAATGAGATTGATTTGCGCAACCTGATGTTTACCGCCGCGACGGAATGCTCGTCTCCTTTCGTAATCCGCTATCCTCGCGGCAAGGGCGAGTTGTGCGACTGGCGGCAACCGTTTAACGTGCTGCCCGTCGGCAAAGGACGCTGCTTGCAGGAAGGAACCGATGTGGCCGTGCTGTCGATAGGACCGATTGGAAATGAAGTCAGGAAAGCACTACGTCCGTTTGACGCTCATTATGACATGATTTATCTCAAACCTATCGACGAAGACATCCTCCACCATGTCGGCAAGACGTTTAAGCGTATCATTACAGTTGAAAACGGCGTCCGTACAGGCGGTTTGGGCAGCGCAACAGCAGAGTTTATGACCGAACACGGCTACACACCGCAAATTACCCGCATCGGCGTACCCGACAAATTTGTCGAACACGGCTCGGTAAGCGAACTTATGCTACAATGCGGAATGAACGCGGCTGCTATTGCAGCAGTGATTAACGGTTAGTGATTAGTGGTTAGTGATTAGTGGTTAGTGATTAATGGTTAATTAAAATATATTGATATGAAGATATTTATAGCAGGAGCAGGAGAAGTAGGAGCGCATTTGGCGAAGATGCTCTCGAACGAGAAACATGACATCATCCTGATGGATCCTAATGACGACAAACTTACTTTCGCACGACAAGGGATGGAAATATTGCCGCTCACCGGCGATCCCGTATCGCTGACCGATCTCGAAAAGGCCGAAGTGTCGCGTATGGATCTGTTTATAAGCGTTATGATTGAAGAAACGGCTAATATTACCGCCTGTATGCTGGCGTCGAAGCTCGGCGCTCAAAAAACTCTTGCCCGCATCAACAACTACGAATATCTGTTGCCTAAAAATCAGGAGTTTTTCCGAAATGCAGGCATAGATTCGATGATTTATCCCGAAATGCTTGCCGCAAAAGAAATAGTGTCGGCGCTGAAAATGCCGTGGACGCGGCAACTGTGGGATTTGTCGGGAGGCGGTATCGTGCTGACAGGCGTTAAGGTGTGTGAAAACGCACAAATAGCAGGCAAACAACTCATAGAACTTGCGCTGGCAGGCGGCATGAAAACATATCATATCGTTGCTATCAAACGCGATAACGAAACTATCATACCACGCGGGCAGGATTGCATTCACGCAGGAGATATAGTATTTTTTACTTCTCTCAAAAATAATACCGACGAAATACGTCAATTAGCAGGAAAAGAAGATGTTAACGTCAAGAGAATAGTTATCATGGGCGGCGGCAGGATAGCAGTCCGTACAACACAGTATTTGCCTGATAATATTGACGTTATTATCATCGAAGCATCAAAAGAAAAGTGCATTCGCATATCGGAAGTAGTACCGTCGAAAGTGCTTGTTATCAACGGCGACGCACGCGACCCTAATCTGCTCATTCAGGAAGGTATCCGCGATGCACAGGCTTTTGTGGCGCTGTCGGAAAACTCCGAATCAAACATCCTCGCATGTCTTGCCGCCAAACGATTCGGAGTGTTTAAAACCATTGCGCAAGTTGAAAACATCGACTACATCTCGCTGGCCGAGAAGTTAGACATCGGCTCGGTAGTCAACAAAAAACTCATCACCGCAAGCCATATCTACAAACTGCTGCTTGATGTTGACGTTTCAAACGTAAAATGCCTCGCCTTTGCCGACGCCGAAGTAGCCGAACTCGTAGCCCGCGAGAAGTCGAAAGTAACACGGCACAAAGTAAAAGACATGCGACTGCCGCGCGACATCACTCTTGGCGGTCTGATACGGCAAGGCGAGCCGATGATGATTGACGGCGAAACGCAAATCCTCGCCGGCGATAACGTTATCGTATTTTGCATCAATACCGGTATGAACCGGTTAGAAGATTATTTCAACTGAACTCTATCCGAACTATATGAACTGGAAATTTATCATCAAATCGATGGGTTCAATCCTGATACTCGAAACGGTTTTCCTGTTGATGGCGACAGGCATAGCGTTCCTCTACGGCGACGGCGACGAAACGGCTTTCGTTATCTCCTCCGCCATCATGGGCGTTACCGGACTGATATTGCTCCTCACAGGACGCAGAGCCAACGAATATCATGCCGGACGACGCGAAGGAATGCTGACGGTAAGCCTTATATGGGTCGTGCTGTCGTTCTTCGGGATGCTGCCTTTTATAGTCGGCGGCTATATCACCGACGTTACCGACGCCTTTTTCGAGACTATGTCGGGCTATACCACTACCGGCGCGACGGTTGTTAACAATATCGACATACTGCCGCACGGGATACTGTTCTGGCGCAGTTTGATGCAATGGCAAGGCGGCATCGGGGTCATAGTCTTTACCGTCGCATTGTTGCCGATGTTCGGTGGCGGAGCGTCGTATCTCTACGATTCGGAAACGACGGGCTTCTCTCACGACCGCTTCCGACCGCGCGTTACCGAAGTAGCCAAACGGCTGTCGGGCGTTTATATCCTGCTTACAGTTATATCGGCACTACTGCTCTGGGCCGGGCCGATGGACTGGTTCGACGCCCTCAACCATGCCATGTCGAGCATCTCGACCGGCGGCTATTCGACCCGTAACGCCGGCGTCTCGTTCTGGAACTCGCCTTATACCGAGTTTATCCTCATGCTGACAATGTGCTTGGGCAGTCTCAAATTGCCGCTGTTTTTCTTCGCCCTCAAAGGCGATGTCGCTCAACTGCGCAAAGACGAAGAAACGCGCTGGTTTCTATTTTATATCCTCATCATGATAGCGTTAACTATATGTGTGCTGATTTTCAACGGCTATCGTAACGGAAATATCGACATCCTCACATCCGTCCGCAAAGGAGCGTTTCAGGTAATATCGCTTGCTTCTACAACAGGCTTTACAACGGTCGATTACGTTGAATGGGGACAGTTTTTCTGGCTTATAGCCGTTATACTGATGATGATATGCGGCTGCGGCGGCTCTACAAGCGGCGGTATCAAAATGGGACGTGCCATGCTTATAATCAAAAACATGCTCAACGAGTTTCGTAAACAAACTCACCCGACAGCGATTTTGCCCGTAAGGGTAAACGGACGCGCCGTGTCGCAAGAAACTATCCACCGCGTACATGTATTTGTGATTGTTTATCTGCTGATTATCGTGTTCAGTTGGGCGCTGTTGCTTGCCTGCGGATTGACGTTCGACGAAGCGCTCGGCACAGCCATGACAGCCATCAGCAACGTCGGACCGTCGTTAGGATTGCTTGAAAGCGGCAATATGTACGATATCCCGATTTTTGCCAAATGGTATGTCGCCTTCCTGATGATTGTCGGACGGTTGGAGATATTTACCGTCTTGACCCTGCTACTGCCCGGCTTCTGGAAACGGTAGTTGAGAGTTGAGAGTTGTCTCACACTATGCAATAACGTACAGGGCATTCGTCATTGGTGGCATGAATGGTAGCACCAAACGATAGGTAATGACGGTACCACGAACCCTTGCAGTGGTTTTAAACCCTGCAAGCGGTTTGGAGCTTACGTCCGTCATTGCGATCAGGAATGATAGAATGCGTCGGCATACGGTCAATGATTGCCTGCACTTCTTCACTCATTTCTGAGGGGTCAATGGTTTCGTCTTCGGTCATAAGGGTTTAGTTGGTGAAAATAAGGATATTATTTTTTCTTTTTGTTATACATAGTCGTCGCTACTTCTTTGTTGATTAACATGCCATTTTGGAACTGCAATTTCATAAACGGATGTTTTGGAAGAGGTTCGTTGTAATAGTCTTTAATATGCGTAGTATCTCAATGGCTTGCCTTCTTTGTGGATAGTCGGCAACATAGACGGAGTCTGCCTTGCTTAAAAACATCACATCACATAAATATAACACATTGTCATGTAAAACCCAAATTATTTGATAA
>JAITHS010000041.1 GCA_031279875.1 Tannerella sp. | reverse complement strand
AAAGTGAAAAATAATTTATAGAATAAAATACTGATAGATAGATAGAATTTTTTTGATATTTTGTTTGGAAATATCAAAAAAAAGAATTACCTTTGCGGCGATTTTTCATGCAAAGTTTTCATGCACCTCTGCTTTGTATGAGAAATCAAAGAAAAAAAGAATTTTTAGAGGTGCCCATAAAATCGACAAAGATGAAAAGAGCTGCATTATTATTATTATTTGTATTGGGTATAGTTTGCGTCAATGCGCAGCATCTTCCCAAAAAGAAAACCAAGCCGACAGCAAAGAAAACTACTGCCGTCGCACCGCCCGCCGCCGACCAGAAACCGCCGACGCCGCCCAACCCTAACGCCCCAAAACCGTATAAGGATGTCATTACCAAAGAAGCATTTACAGGCACCGGTTTCTTCAAAGTACATCACGTTAAAGACAAGTATTATTTTGAAATCCCCGATTCGATTTACGGACGCGACATACTGATAGTAAATCGCATCTCGAAAGCCCCTGTAAGCCGCAACAAGCAGGCTACGGGCTATGCCGTTGACCACATCGGCGAAGAAGTTATTCGTTTTGAGATAAGAGAAGAAAAAATTTTCCTGCGCACAATATCATATATCGAGCAGGCAAATGATTCGACAAATATGTTTCTGTCGGTCAAAAACTCTAATATTCAACCCGTTATAGCATCCTTCAATGTAGCCGCGTGGAACGTCGATACAATCACCAAGAAACGTTCGGCAGTTATCGACGTTACAGGATTTATCAATTCCGACAATTCGACGCTCTCTTTCGACGCTTCGCTGAAAAGATACAAAGGCATAGGCGGATTTTTCTCCGACCGCTCATATATCGACACCGTAAAAACATTCCCGCTTAATATTGAAATACGCACCGTAAAAACCTACGGCACAGCGCCTCCGCAAGGTTCCCAGCCAAGCAATTTCACCAGCGAGCCGATAACTTTTGAACTCAACTCATCGCTCTTGCTGCTACCCAAAGAGCCGATGAAAGCCCGCTTTTTTGATCCGCGAGTAGCTTATTTCGCAGTAGGATACACCGATTTCGATTCCAATCCGCAAGGAGTAGAGCGTAAATCCCGCATCACCCGCTGGAGGCTCGAACCCAAACCCGAAGACATGCAAAAATACCTCAAAGGAGAGTTAGTCGAACCAATCAAACCTATCGTCATCTACATCGATCCGGCGACGCCGAAAAAATGGGTTCCATACCTCATCGAAGGCGTCAACGACTGGCAAAAAGCCTTTGAAAAAGCCGGTTTCAAAAACGCTATCATCGGCCTCGAAGCGCCCGACGATCCGACATGGAGCATCGAAGACGCCCGACATTCCGCTATCGTCTATAAAGCGTCCGACATTCCTAACGCCAGCGGGCCGCACGTCCACGACCCACGCAGCGGTGAAATACTCGAAACACATATCAACTGGTATCATAACATCATGAACCTGCTCCACAACTGGTATATGATACAGGCAAGCCAAAGCGACCCGCAAGCACGCAAACCGCTTTTTGACGACGAACTGATGGGGCAACTTATCCGTTTCGTAGCCTCTCACGAAGTTGGGCATACGCTCGGATTACGACACAATTTCGGTTCTTCGGCAACCGTTCCCGTCGAGAAACTGCGCGACAAAGCGTGGGTAGAAGCTAACGGACATACTCCGTCGATTATGGATTATGCCCGCTTCAACTACATAGCCCAGCCGGAAGACAATATCTCGCGCAGCGGACTTTTCCCGCGTATCGGCATCTATGACGAATGGTCTATCGAATGGGGATACCGCTATCTGCCGCAGTTTGCTACCGCAGAAGACGAAGTGCCGTATAACAACAAGTTGGTTATAAACAAATTAAAATCCGACCCGCGCTTTCTCTTCGGTACTGAGGTGGATCCCGACGACCCGCGTTATCAAAGCGAAGACCTTGGCGACAATGCCATGCTCGCAAGCACTTACGGCATCAAAAATCTTAAACGCATAATGCCCGAAATCCTCAACTGGACGCGCGAAGACAATAAAGATTACTCCGCCGCCCGTTCATTATACAGCGAGGTAGTATCCCAGTTAGCACGATATTCCGGTCATGTAGCCAAATATGTCGGCGGCATTTACCACACTCCCGTAACAGTTGAACAGGACGGTAACAGTGCCGATTTCGTTCCTGCAAACCTGCAACGCGACGCCATTAAGTTCCTCAACGAAAATATTTTCGCCACTCCGACATGGCTTATTGACAAAAAATTGATCGAGAAAGCCGACATCAATCCTATTTCCTACATCGGCAGCGTGCAGCGCAGCCCGCTCACACGCCTCATAAGCCGCTCAACGATCGACAAATTAGTGCGTAACGAAGCCCTCAACGGCAAAAAAGCCTACACCGCCGATGAAATGTTTCGCGACCTCAAACGCGGCATCTGGTCGGAACTGTCGTCAGGCGCCAACATCGACGTCTATCGCCGCAATCTCCAAAAAGCATACGCCGACGCACTTATCGGTATCATCAGCCCCTCGTCATCATCAACGATTATGATTAACGGTATGGTAATATCATCGTCCGGTTCAGCGCCTTCCGACGCACAGGGCATAGCCCGCTTGCAGTTGATTGATTTACATCGTTCCGTTAAAGCGGCAATTCCGGCGTCGTCAGGTCTCAAACGTGCACATCTGGTTGATTTGGAATCTAAAATCGACAAAGCATTGAACCCAAAATAAGTTGTGATACGAAACAGTAACTTCCACAGCCACTGCACTTTTTGCGACGGACACAGCGAGCCGGAAGAGTTTGTAAAAGCAGCTATTGATGCCGGTTTTGTTGCTTACGGTTTCTCGTCTCATTCGCCATTGCCTTTCAAGACGTTCTGGAATATGGATGCCGAAAAAATGCCGCTGTATATAGCCGAAATCAACCGCCTGAAACAGAAATACAGCAACAGAATAAAGATTTATCTCGGTCTCGAAATAGATTATCTTGATGATACTTACAACGCTTCGATTGAGTATTTCCGACAACTGCCGCTTGATTATCGTATCGGCTCGCTGCATTTTATGCCATGCGGAGGGCCGTTGACGGAAGCTAATATGAGTTGTATCGACGGTCCGTACAGCGATTTTGAAACGGATGTGAATGAACATTTCGGCGGCAGTATAAGGAGGATGACAGAAAAGTTTTTCGCTAATTCGATGCGCATGGTCGAAGCGGGAGGGTTCGACATAGTAGGGCATATCGACAAAATTTATATGAACGGCAGCCGACACCCCGATTTCGATATTAATGCCGAATGGTATCAAAAACCTTTCCTCAAACTGCTCGATTTGGTTGCCGAAAAAGGTCTTACGGTCGAAATCAATACTAAGTATATGCAACGTTACGGCTGGACATTTCCGCATGTTGACGCTTATAAAGAGTTGAAACGCAGGAATATACCCGTAATGGTTAATTCCGACTGCCATTACACATCATTAGTGAACGACGGTCGCGATGCAGCCATGGAGCTTTTTAATTCGTAATTATTAATGAAGTTTCGTCCGATAGAAATAACCGACCGTGAAGCAATCACGGCATTCACGCTCAACTCGCCGTATCAAAACTGCGATTTTGCTTTTGCCAACATTTGCAGTTGGCGTTTTCTTTACGAGAGCGAATTTGCAATCGACGACGATGTCCTTTATCTGCGTTTCAATATTAATGAAAAAGGTCATCGCCACCTCGCATACATGTTTCCCGTAACACAGACTTTTCGACCGGTATTAATCAAAAATCTCGAAGCCGACGCCGCCGCACACAACTTCCCTCTGCTGATTTTCGGCATTACTCCCGAAATACAAGCCTTACTAAACGAAAGTTTTACGTGCCTCCACGACCGCGCTCACTACGACTATATCTATCTCCGTACCGACCTGGCAACGCTTACAGGCAAAAAATATCAGCCTAAACGCAATCATATCAACCGTTTCGTCAAACTCTACGACTACGAATACCTCGACCTCAACGCCGAAATGACCGACGAGTGCATGGCGGTGGAACAAAAATGGTTTGCCGACAATGACGACGCCGCCGACCATGACGACCTCGCCCACGAACGACAGGCGATGTGCTACGCAATGAAACATTTCAACCAACTCGGCATCATCGGCGGCGCTATCCGCGTTGACGGCAAAATCGTCGCTTTCACTTACGGCTCGCCCGTCAACAACAATACTTTTGCTATTCATGTCGAAAAAGCCGACATCGCTTACGAAGGCGTTTTTAGCCTTATCAACAGAGATTTTGCCGCTCGACTGCCCGAAAAATACGTCTATATCAACCGCGAAGAAGACCTCGGAATACCCGGCCTCCGACAAGCTAAACTGTCTTACCACCCGACCTTAATACTCGAAAAAAATGCCGCCATCAAAAGAAGATAACGTTTTAAGCCAACTCAAAATCCTCTGGAAAACAATTTTTCAAGATTCCGACGACTATATCGACCTCTTTTTTACGCGCGTCTATCAGCCTGATAACGTACTGTTTATCAAACACAACGACATCATCGTTTCTGCCCTCCATATCATACCGTATGAAATCAAAATCGACCGCCACATCTACCCCGTCGCCTACATCTGCGGCGTAGCAACAATGCCGGACTTTCGCCACAAAGGTTACATGACATCTCTCCTCAACGAAGCCGAAAATATCTGTCGCCAACGCCGCTACAAAGCAATATTGCTCATTCCCGCATCACAATCGCTGGCCGATATGTACCGATCACTCGGATACGAATTAAGGGGACAAACCCTTGCAGTGGTTTCAGAACCCTGCAAGCGGTTTGAACAAGGGAACGAGGGGACGTCGGAGCAATTACAAATTACGAATTACAAATTACGAGACGAGGGGACAATCCGCGTATCCACTTCTGCAGATTTCGCCTTTTTCGACCGCCTTCAACGCCAACGACCGGCCGCCATACTCCACAACGCCGCCGACTTTGAAACCATCATCCGATACCTCAAACTCGACGGCGGAAACGCTTTCATCACCCTTATCAACAACCAACCCGTGTCTATCGCCTTCGTATCTCCGCAGCCCGACAACACTCTGCTCATACGCGACATCCTTACCGAAGAAAAACACCATACCGAATACATCATCAACAGCCTTATGATCCTCTACAACTGTACTTCTGCACTAATTCATTTGCCGCCCCACGACACCGCCGCCGCCGCTCCCACCACCTCCTCCGCCGCTCTCATCAAAAGTCTCGATCCCAATCTCACAAATCGCCTTTCCACCCTCCATGTCGCCCTGATGCTCGAATAAAGAGAGACGGTACCCAAAACCCTTGCAGTGGTTTTAAACCCTGCAAGCGGTTTGGTTTAAATAGCATCAGAGGGCGATTGTACTTGCGCTTAACAAAATTTAACTATTGCCGCTTATAATTATGGACATGGCATTCGTCATTGCGAGCAGTAATGATACAACCAAACGATAGGTAATGACGTGGTACTTTCTGCCTTCTGCTTTCTGCCTTCTGCTTTCTGCATTATCCAATGACGAATGCCTTGTCCCGTAATTCTTCAATTGATTACTCCCGTCAATAATATATTCATCAACACCGACAGGAAAAATGTTTCTGCTGCGTCTTGATGGCTTTGACCTGCCGATAGCGGCAAAATATCTTTGCGAACAGGGGCATTTGCTGCTTTCATCTTATCGTAAGTATTGAGAGTATTCCGTACCGGCACCCAGGCATCAGCCTCACTGTGAAACATTATCAGGCTGTCGGCAGGCACAAAGTTGGTAAGCGAATAAGCACTGATAATCGACAGCAATTGTGTATCCGTACCGCCTGCCACGCTTTCGATAAACTCCGGCAAAAAC
>JAITHS010000039.1 GCA_031279875.1 Tannerella sp. | reverse complement strand
AAATAAAAAAAGGAACGTAGCGGTTTACATGGCATTCGTCATTGGTTTAAACCCTTGCAGTGGTTTTAAACCCTGCAAGCGGTTTTTCGGCAACAACCCTTGTATGCGGCGCAATCAAGTGTCGTCCCATGCGGGACTATTGTTGATATGACTCTTCTCACCGGAGACTAAAGTCACCGGTTAATAAAGTGTCGTCCCTGCGGGACTGCGAATGCCCTGTAAGGGCGCACCTGCAAAACCATGTGTTTAGGCATATAATTTCATTAATCTAAAGAGGAAGAAAGCCGTTGCGTTCCTTTTTTCATTTTTTCACTGTGAGGTCAATAAATTTACGGTCGTTAGCATCGGAATCGCCATAGGATGCGCGCATTTCGGTCAGTCGTCGGTGCATCATCGCTTTGACTTCCGCGTAGGCTGGGTCGTGATATACACTGTGCATTTCGTGCGGGTCTTTTTCGAGGTCATACAGTTCCCATTCGTCAACGTCGTAATAGAAGTGGATGAGTTTGTAGCGTTCGGTTGCTATGCCATAATGTCGTTTGACCATGTGTACCGACGGATATTCGTAGTAGGTGTAATAAACTGCGTCGCGCCATTTGTCGGTTTTGCCGGAAACAAGATTGCGGAACGATTCTCCCTGCATATCTTTTGGGATGTCAACGCCTGCGTAGTTTAAGAATGTAGGTGCGAAATCAAGGTTTTGGACTAATTTGTTGATAGTAGTGCCGGGTTTGATTTCTTTGGGATATCGCATCACCAGCGGCGTACGGAACGATTCTTCGTACATGAATCGTTTGTCGAACCAGCCGTGTTCGCCGAGATAAAATCCCTGGTCGGAGGTATATATCACGATGGTGTTTTCGGCCAGTCCGTTTTTGTCTAAATAATCGAGTATTTCGCCTACACCGTCGTCGATAGAGCGGATACATTTCAGGTAGTCTCGCAGGTAGCGATGATATTTCCATTTAGCGAGGTCTTTTCCTTCGGGTTTGGTGGCAAGAAATTCTTCGTTTCGTTTGTTGTAGGCGTTACGCCATGCTTGGCGTTGCTGTTCGTCCATACGGTTGATGTCGTCCATAAAGGGGGTCGGCTTTCCGGTGTAAGGATTTTGTTCAAATTTCATGTCATGTCCCCATTGCATGTCTTTTACGATGCTCATTTCTTGGGTATGCGCAGCGGTTTGTCGGCCTGAATAGTCGTCGAAGAAGTTGTCGGGGAAAGGGAATTCTGTGTCTTCATAGAGGTCGAGGTATTTTTCTTCGGGGAGCCAGTTGCGGTGTGGCGCTTTTTGGTGATATAACATGCAGAAAGGCTGCGATTTGTCGCGGATACTGTCTAACCAGTTGAGAGCAAATTGGGTTGTTAAGGATGTTACGTAGCCGTGGAATCGTTTTTTGACGCCGTTTTCGACGAAGTCGGGATTGTAGTAGTGTCCTTGTCCGGGAAGAACCATAGAATAGTCAAACCCTTGCGGTAAGCCGTCGAGGTGTATTTTTCCTATCATAGAGGTTTGGTATCCGGCTTTTTGCAGGTGTTTGGCGAAATTGTCCTGGTTCCAGTCGAAGGGCAGTACGTTGTCGGTTTTGCCGTTCACAAAGCTGTGTTTGCCGGTGAGCATGACGGCTCGACTTGGCGCACTGATGGAGTTGCTGACACATGCACGGGTGAAAATAGCGCCTTCTTGTGCTATACGGTCAATGTTTGGCGTCCGGTTGAGAGCGTGTCCGTAGGCGCTGATAGCTTGATAAGCGTGGTCGTCGCTCATGATGAACAGAATGTTGGGTTTCTGTTTCGATGCCGGTTTCGATGCTTGCGAAACGCATGGTACGGTCGTTATTCCGGCTGCAAGAAATGTGAGTAGTTTCATTGTTTTATAATTATTCAATAGCGTATTCCCATTTTTGGTAAAGTTGAATGAGTTCTTTTGTTATATCGGGATATTTTGCCGCCAGATTTTCTTTCTCCGAAACATCAGTATTGAGGTTCGACAGGTAGAGTTTATTATTGGGAGCGGACAAATCATGTTTGCCCGGCGACGGGTCAACGGGATTGCCTATCAGTTTCCAGTCGCCTTTTCTGACAGCCCACTGTTTACCTACTTGCCACCGTATCACATCGTCTCGGTGTATATCTTTTCCGTTATAAATGACGGTTTTAATGCTTTTTCCCTCAACATCTTGCGGTATATTCGTTTGGCACAAATCGGCAATAGTAGGAAGAATATCCATACTGAGGCATAATTTGTCGCAGACTTGATTTTCGGGAATATGTCCTTTCCAACTGATGATAGCCGGTACTCTTATACCGCCTTCAAAGAGGGAGAATTTGCCACCTCGATAAGGTCCTGAATTGCCTCCGCTACCGCCTGTTCGTTCTTCGTATGAATGTCCGTGGTCGGAGAGGAAAATCACGATTGTATTGTCTCGGAGGTTTTGGGTATCAAGGAAGTCTAATATCGTACCGATGCGTTCGTCGGTTGAGGATACGAATCCGGCATATTCTTTTCTCGGAGAGGGCAAATCGCTGTAATGATCTCTCCATTTCTTTGCGGGTTGCAGCGGATAGTGAGGCGCATTAAAGGCGAGATAGAGAAAAAACGGCTCTTTGGCATGTTGCTTTATAAAAGATGTTGCTTTATCGACCATCAAATCAGGGAAATATTTGCCGTCTTGATATATTTCGGTACCGTTTTCCCACAGGTCATGACGGTTGGGACCGTCCCAGTAAAAGAAGTGAGAATAATTGTCGATACATCCTCCCATGTGTCCGAAAGAATAATCAAATCCCTGTCCCAAAGGCATGGTTTCGGGCGAATAACCTACGTGCCACTTTCCGACATGAGCGGTAGTATATCCTGCTTTTTTTAACACTTCTGCAATGGTGATTCGTGCTTCCGGCATTCCGGGTTTGCCTTTTGTTGAGGATGTATTAGTAGGCAGTCCTGCTTTTTGTGGCGTCATGCCGGTCAAAATGCACGCCCGCGAAGGCGAACTGATAGCCGAGCCTGTATAAAACTGCGTGAAGCGGACGCCTTCTGCTGCTAATCTGTCCATATTTGGGGTCATTAAGTCTTTGGCGCCATAGCAGTTGACGTCGATGCTTCCCTGATCGTCGGTTAAAATCAGGATTACGTTAGGTTTTGCCGCAGATGCTCCGGCAGCAATTCCGAGACCCGCAATGGCATATACAATTGATGTTTTCATTTGTTTTGTTTGTACGGCAAGAATATCGGCTTTGGTCAGCATTGTGCCGCGCTGAAGCATCAGGTCAGCGATTTGGTCGTTGCTGTAAGAGCGAACGTTGACTGTCTGCGCCATTGCATCGTCGGCGGCAGGGGTCATCAGGTTTTCTACTAAATGATAATCTAACATAAAAAATAAAGTTTAAGAGTTAAAAAACAGACTGCAAAGATAGTGAAAAGAATTATGAATTAAAAATTAAGGGGACAAGAGAGTTGAGAGTTGAGAGTTGAGAATTGAGGGGACGAGGCGTTTTTTTTACTTAACTTCATCATTGCGAGGGCGTTTACGAACAGGGCATTCGTCATTGCGAGGAACGAAGCAATCCAGAATACAGGAAGTAATCCAGTAAGGAAAAGGCACGCTTTTCTTCGTACCTACCAATGACGAACGTAAGCTCCAAACCGCTTGCAGGGTTTAAAACCACTGCAAGGGTTCGTGGTACCGTCATCTCAACTCGCAACTCTCAACTCGCAACTCGCAACTCGCAATGACGAATGCCCTGTACAATTTTTTTTATTCGTTTGTGTATAATCTCAAAAACTTTCACTATCTTTGCAA
>JAITHS010000008.1 GCA_031279875.1 Tannerella sp. | reverse complement strand
CCGAAGCCTCCGAAGCGTTTGGCGTCGGTGTTGAGGATTATGCGATATTTGCCCGGAGGGGTCAAGAAGCCGTAGTCGGTAAATGAGCGTGTGGGGTTGAAATTGAACACAAAAAGCATTTCACCGCGACGGTATGCGAGTATCCGGTCGCTTTCGCTGTCCCATACTTTAAGAATCGGGATAGCCTGAAAATCGGATACGCTATTTATGAGAGCCAACATTTCGCGGTCGAAATCTCCTAATAAATGATATTTTAATTCATGATTATCAACCAAATTCCACTGTCGGCGGGCGTACTTATACGACCATCCGTTGCCTTCTCGCGGGAAGTCAATCCATTCGGGATGTCCGAACTCATTGCCCATAAAATTGAGATAGCCGCCGTTGACCGTTGTAGCGGTAACAAGGCGTATCATCTTATGTAGAGCCATTCCGCGTTCGACGGTACAATTGTTGTCGCCGGTCTGCATGTGCCAATACATATCGGCGTCTATAAGCCTGAAAATTATTGTCTTATCGCCTACAAGCGCTTGGTCGTGGCTTTCGGCGTAGCTGATGGTTTTTTCGTCGGCGCGGCGATTAGTCGTTTCCCACCATATTGCCGACGGACTCCAATCTTCGTCTTTTTTTTCTTTGAGATATTTAATCCAGAAATCGGGAATATTCATCGCCATACGGTAGTCGAAGCCGTAGCCCCCGTTCTCGAAACGCGCCGCTAATCCGGGCATTCCGCTCACTTCTTCCGCAATAGTAATGGCATAAGGATTAACACTGTGTATCAACTTGTTGGCAAGCGTCAGATAGGCTATCGCTTCATCGTCCTGATGACCGTTAAAATAATCTCCGTAGTTAGTAAAATTCTCGCCCAAACCGTGGCTGTAATAGAGCATTGAGGTAACGCCGTCGAAGCGGAAACCATCGAAGCGGTACTCTTCGAGCCAGTATTTGCAGTTGGAGAGGAGGAAATGCAGCACCTCGTTTTTGCCGTAATCAAAGCATAGTGAATCCCATGCGGGATGCTCGCGTCGCGCTCCGGCATGAAAATACTGATACACAGTGCCGTCGAAGCGCCCTAACCCTTCGGCTTCGTTTTTTACGGCATGACTGTGAACAATATCCATTATAACGGCAATACCCTGACTGTGAGCATCATCAATAAGATGTTTCAGCTCGTCGGGCGTGCCGAAACGTGATGAGGCGGCAAAAAAACTGCTTACATGATAGCCGAAAGAGCCGTAATAAGGATGTTCCTGCACAGCCATTATCTGGATAGCGTTATAGCCGTTGCTGACTATGCGCGGCAGTACATTACGGCGAAACTCGTCATACGTGCCGATGCGCTCTTCCGCCGTCGCCATGCCGATATGACATTCGTAAATCAGCAATGGCGAGACCGACGGCTTAAAATGCTTAACCTTAAATTGATACGGCTCGGCGGGCGTCCACACCTGCGCCGAAAAGATGTTGGTTTGTGCGTCCTGCACAACCCTTTGCGCATACGCCGGAATACGTTCGCCATAGCCGCCCTGCCACTCTACAAGCAGTTTGTAGAGGTCAAGATGATGAAAAGCATCTTGCGGAAAAGTCGCTTCCCAGTTGCCGTTGCCGACAGGCTGCAGGCGATAAGCTTCGCTTTTCGACCAATTGTTGAACGTCCCGATGACGTATATCGCAGTTGCGTTAGGCGCCCACTCGTGCATCGTCCAGCCCTTGTTGCTTCGATGAAGTCCGAAGTACAAATATCCCGAAGCGAAGTCCGACAGCGACACGGCGCCGTTTAGCGTCAGGCTGCGTTCTTTTTCGTCGGCGTGCAAATGTCGCCCCTCTATGGCGTTTGCGTATGGTTCCAACCATGGGTCGTCGGTTATAATTTTGAGTTTCATATTTCTTAATTTTACGCTGTAATTCATAGACTGTCAAGATATTCTGCCAGTTCATCCTTGTTCATTGCTTTTGTGGTTTTACCTTCCGTTACTTGTTGGCGGGCTTCATCAATTTTAGCAAGCATTGAAGGATTATAGTAATCATCAACGACCGGAATAATTATGAAAGCATCCGACCGACGCCTTACAACCACTCTTTCCCCTTTTGCTGCGAGATCAAAAAACCGTTTTTGTGTTGCTCTAAACTGTCTTGCTGTTACTGTTGTCATATTTCTTAATTTTAATTGCGTACCAAAACGAGCGCAAAGATAATGATATTTTTTTAATCATTTTGTCTGTTTGAAAATAATTTCTTACATTTGCACCGAAATTATTACAACTATGACGCCAACAGAAATAAATAAGGCATACGCAACAACCGTTGACGCGCTTGATAAACGTGAGATTTCGACGGCCTTCGACTGCCTGCTCGGTATGATAGCGGGCGGACAGGAGTATGCTTTTATGGAACGACTTGAAAGTCTGCAAGATACATACCATCAAATGCTTTTCTATTATGCAAAGGGAATGAACGACCCGATGCAAGACAGGATATATAACGAATTGATTATCAACGCTTATGAATTGTCCGACCGCGTTAAACGAAAACTGTTAATGAAAGAAGTGGTTTCTGTTTATTACTCAACTAAAAGGCTGATAGACAAGCAATCTCCGAACCTTATAACGTTAGCCGTCGGCACCCGAGAGGCGGCTGAAACCGAAAACACCTCACTCTTGATGTCGAATATTACGTTGCTCTTTAAGATGATATGGACAAACGATTATTTGACACAGGACGAAACCGACTGTCTTTCAGGCATTATAACGCTTAAATCGGTCAACAACGAGCCGCAAATATCAGATTATATTACGATTACGGGATGTCAAATTGTTTCGGCACTGACCCTTTCATTGCAGGAAACGTTTGACCGTCAAAAACTGCGACTGCTTTTTGACGGTGCCGACAGCGATAACGCCGAAATCAGGATACGTGCCATGATTGGACTACTGCTGTCGCTCTACAAATACGGGAAACGCATTGATTGTTACGAAGATATACGTCATCGTCTCGAAGCCGTTGCCGAAACGGGCGATTTCATCAAAGTGATGAACATCGTGATACACAGGTTTATACTTTCGCGTCAAACGGAGACTATCACGACCCGACTGAAAGACGATATTTTTCCCGAAATGCTCAAACTTCATCCCAAATACAACCCCAATTCGTCGGTCAACATTATTTCGCCGGAAGATTTTGAGACGGATATGAATCCCGAATGGCTTGAAAAACTGTCGAAAAGCGATTTTCAAAGCAAAATGGAAGAGTTTAACGAATTGCAGGAAGAAGGCGCCGATGTGATGCACTTTTCTTTTATTCATCTGAAACATTTTCCGTTTTTCAACGAGCCGGGCAACTGGTTTATGCCGTTTAAGAATGCGCGACCGGCGTTTTCCGGCGATAATACGATTCTTAAAGCGCTCGAACTGATTACAGGCACCGGTTTTATGTGCAATTCCGATATGTTCTCGTTTTTCATCAGCCTCCGACAAATATCGGGCGATGAACAAAACAAACTCGTATTCCAACTTGAAGAGCAGATGAGCAAAGTCAAAGAAGTTCGCAGTGCCGAACTCGTTACTAAGTTTGATTCGGCCGAAATCATTACAGGTCAGTATATTCAAGATTTATACCGCTTTTATAAACTTCATCCGCGACGGACGGATTTTTCCGATATCTTTGCGCAAAATCTTGATTTTCATAATGTTTCGTTGCTGACAAAAATATTTACGGATAAAGAAACCTTGCTTGGAATAGCCGAACTGTATTTGCGCAAAGACTACTATGAAGATGCCCTGACGCTATATTCGCGGCTTGCCGAAACGCCGTCAACCGACGACGAAATCATTTACCAAAAGATGGGCTACTGCCGCCAACTGATGGGAAAATACGGTGAAGCACTGCATGATTACGAGCGGGCAGAATTGTTTAACGCCGACAGTAAATGGCTCATTCGCCGTACCGCACAATGCTTTCGCGCCGTCAAAAAGTATGACAAAGCCCTTGAATACTATCTTCGCTTCGACCGCCTCGAACCCGAAAATATATCAATCCTGTTGAGCATCGGCTCGTGCTATCTTGATATGAAAAACTATGACGAAGCGCTAAAATATTATTTTAAAGCCGATTATCTCGAATCTAAAAGCCATAAAGCATGGCGTCCGATAGCGTGGATATCGTTTTTGATGCGCAAATATGAGCTGGCACAAAACTATTACGCCAAAATTATCGACTATAATCCCGAATATCAAGATTATATAAATGCCGGACATGTAGAATTGGCGCTTAACAATCTGACCGGCGCAGTTGATTTCTACAAACAGTCAGTAAAGGCATTAAACGCTGATTTCAACGCTTTTATCAAAGAATTTCACAACGATATACCTACCCTGCTCGCGGCAGGTATTGATGCCAAAGATGTCCATCTGGCTCCCGATATAGTGAAATATAATATCTGAATTTTCGGTTTGCTTCGGCGTTATTGATTAATAAAAAAACTTGATTTATGACATACTTCGAAAAAATTAGAAAGTTGACAAAAGAAATTCCTGCGGAATTGGTTGATTTTTCACAAGCAAGAGACCTTGCGCGTACACCAACGATACGGTAGGATTCGCACAGGCGATAGATGTAATATTCCTTGCCTGTTTTCTTGCTGTTTTTATTGGCAGTCATTTTAAACAGAGATAATTTATTGCCCGTATTATCGACGGTTCATTACATTGATTTATTAATTATTGTGCCTGCAAATCT
>JAITHS010000400.1 GCA_031279875.1 Tannerella sp. | reverse complement strand
CAGGGTTCTAAAACCACTGCAAGGGTTTGGGGTACAACTCTCTAACTATTTCGGAATATAGTCATCGTTAGGATAGTCAAACCAAACCGGATAAGAGCGAATGTCGTCTTGGAGCGCACGCGGGTGGGAAGCGGAGAGGTTATGATTATTGTAGTTAAACTCGTGAGAAACGTATCCTAATCGGCGATACTGTTTGCCTGCGGGTATCCATTTGAGGTCAACGTAGCCGGTAGAATGTTCGTATGGTTCTTTCCATCCGAGATATGCTCCGGGTGCTACTCCGCCGGCCATGCCGTAATCGAGACGTCTCATATCGTTCCAGTTTTGGTTTGAGTACGACAGAGCGATAAACTTTTGGGTCATGATTTTGCCCAGCGTAATGTCGTTAGCGCTACCTACGGCTTCGGAGTTGAGGAAAGCATCTCTGTCGGTGGCCGAGATTTTCGCCAGTGCTACATTGGGGTTGCCTTCAATCAATTTCTCGTTGAGCAAGTCGATATGCGCTTTGATGCCTTCCTTATAGGCGGCAAAAGCGCCGTTTTTATCGTTACGACGGAAAAGAACTTCTGCTTTGATAAAGCACATTTCGGGATATGTCATCAAATGCGACGGAGCGTCGGAGCGAGCGTAGTATGTACCCGAATTAAGCACCGTACCGTCGTCGGCAACGTCTTTGTATGCCGGACTGTGTATTCCTTTCGATTGCATTGAAACGACAAAAGAATCCTGCGTTTCGGTTACGTTCCATTTGTCGGTATAAGTACCGGCAGCTCTAAAGTTGGTTCCTATTCGTATGTCCGTAGCCATGTCAACGCCTGGGGTGCGTTTCCACGTTTTAACGCCGTCGATGTTGTATTGAGCCGAAGGGATTAGCTTGTCGGCACGCGGGTCAACGATACCTTTTCCGTCGAAATCGGACAGTATATCGGCATACCATTTGGTAACATAATACGTTCTGCCCCAGTTCAACATCCAGATATACAGATAATTTGTTTTAACATCATCGCCCCAGAGATGGTCGGCAACTGCTACCGATGCCAATTCGTGATTGATAAGAGTATTTTCGGCATTGCTTTTAGGGCCGTTTTCTAATGCGGCGAGGATAGCGTCAGGGTCATAGAGGTCGGTTTTTTTCGACAGATTATTGAGCCAGCGAGCTTTAAGGCCGTAGCAGAATTTAATCCATTTATTGACATCGCCGCCGTTCCAAACATCGCCTGCGGAGAGGGGAGTAGCGCCCGGTTCTTGTGTTTTGCCGAACAATTCGATGGCTTCATCTATTTCGGCAAGAGCGCCGTTGAAGATTGTTTTGCCGTTGTCGTAAGAAGGATTGATTTCGACTGTAAGAGCGTTAGTATAAGGCATTTCGCCGTAAACGTCGGCAAGAATCATAAATCCCATAGCGCGGAAGGCTTTTACTATCGCTTGATAATGATAAGCGCCTTCTTTTGCTGCCATAGCATTGACATCGGGCAAGGTGCCGCCAAGGCCGACGAAGAACGCCTGATAAGGATATGTGCTGGCGGTAATGTTGGCCGCCGACCATTCGGCAAGCGAGCCGTAACGGTCGGCGCTGGCGGTTCTGGCTAACGTTATTTGCTGGTTCATCAAAGCGGCGAAAAAGCCTGTTGTTTGAAAAGTATGTCCCATCCAGAACTGAATGGCTGGCAGGCGTGATGCGACATTGCCCGAAGTACTGTTAGGTGTATCGGGGTCGGTATTGATGTCGAGGTTCATACACGACGTCATTGCCAGAAACATACAGAGAGCGGTCAGTGAATATTTTATTTTTTTCATATCAAATACTTTTTAAATGATTAATAATTAAAATTTGAGATTTATACCGAAAGACATTCCCGCTGTTGCAGGGACGTTGCAATATTCGATACCGACGGAGCTGGAACCGCCTATGCCGGAGCCTGCTGCCGATGCTTCGGGGTCTAATCCTTTATAGTTGGTTAGCAGCAGTAAGTTTGTGCCTGTAACCGAAAATGTGCAGCCTTTTATAAACTTGGAGTACGCAAGGCATTTGTGCGGCACGCTGTAAGAGAGTGATAATGAGCGCAAACGGAGCCAGTTGGTCTCGGTCATGAAGTTGGCGGATTCTCGGAGATAATAATCTCGGAGATATTGTTGAATGATGTATCTGCCGCTTTGATTGGCTGTTTCGCTGACGGGATATGTTTTGTCGGCTTCAAAAGTCATTTCTTTCTTTTCATAAATGGGTATTTTGATTGCTGTTTCATTGCCGTTAGCGTCATAACCGATGCCGTCTTTTGTGCCGGTTTGAATAACGCCGGAGATAGTCAGTTTGTCGCGGTTTAATGATTCGGGCGACATTCCTTGCGACATCATCCAGTATTCGGTACCGTTATAAACGACGCCGCCTTTGCGGAAATCAAGCAGGAAAGAGAAGTTCCAGTTTTTATATTGCAGACTGTTGTTGAAGCCGCCGGTGAATTTTGGTTCGCGGTTACCGATATTGTAGGTAGTCAAATTATCCGAAGTCGGCATTCCCCACTGGTCAAGCACAACGAGGTCTTTCATATCTCCGAGAGCTTTGAGTTCGTTTTTGGCGTCTTTTACTTTCAGTTTGTCGTAAGCGTTGCTCGGACGTGTCCAGCGGGAGCCGGAAATAGCCATAAAGTTACCGTTTTCAAACGATGCTGCTTTAGCGTTACCTACCTGTACGCTTGTTACATAGAGGATAGGAAGACTTGAATGGATGGTTCCTACCGTTCCGCGATTGCCGGCTATGTTGAGAGTGGCGTCCCAAGTAAAATCTTTTGTTTTAACAGGCTGGGCGGTGATAGATACTTCAAGTCCTTTGTTGAATATTTCGCCGATGTTGGAATAGTTGAATATAAAGCCGGTAGCCTGACTTGTACGCGGGTTAAGTATCTGATTATAAGAATTGTTCTTGTAATAAGTGATGTCTAATCCGAAACGTCCGTCAAGGAAGCGCAGGTCAAGACCTAACTCAATGGAAGACGTCATTTCGGGTTTCAGATACGGATTGCCGCGATACCAGAATGTGCTTGTGCCTGTTTTATCCTGAATAAATGTTTGCGAATCCCAAAGCGTAGTGTTTGTAGCGTAAGCATTTGTTGCTTTACCGACTTTTGCCCATGATGCGCGTATTTTACCGAAATTGAGAATTTCTTTCTTTGGAATAAGTTCGGAAAATACTATGCTTCCCGAAACCGAAGGATAGAAATAAGAAGCGTTGGCGTCTCCCAGTATAGGCGAGTAGAGGGTTGAAGATTTGTCTTGACGCCCTGTAACGGTCAGATATACAATGTTTTTGTAGGCTCCGCGTATTTCGCCGTAGAAACTGCGGATACGGTCCATGCTGTGTGTTTGCGCCAGAGTTTCGTTTTCGGAAGTGATAGTACCGAAAGTCGGCATATCGGGTTCGGGGAAGTTTTTACCCATACGGTAATTAGTTTCCGATTTGCTTTCTTCTTCGCTCCATCCGAACAGCAGACCGGCTTCGAAATCGCCGAATTTTTTGTTCATGTTCGACATCAGGTTCGACGACAGAAAGCGGTATTTCAATTCGTTTTCGCTCAACTGACCGTTTTGCATATCGGCTTTTGTCAGTTCTCCGCCTGGGGCTATCATGGTGTAGTTGCCGGTAGTATAACTGTCGATACCTGCGCGGTAAGTAACATTCCACCAGTCGGTTATCTTAAAGTCGATGGCGCTGTTGCCGGTAAAGCGGTCGGTTTTGTCGGTCATTTTGTTTTTGTTGAGTATCCAATAAGGGTTTTCAACAAGCTCTCCGAGCGGATAGGAGTCTTCGTTGCGTGAGCCGTCGGGGTTGCGATATTGTTCAAAGACGTATTTTGTACCGTCTGGATTGAGCCATTGTTGCATGTTTTCGTTTCTTGCCCAGCGGTAAACCTGATTCATTGTTCCTGTGCCTCCCGAAGCGTAAAGTCCTGCGCTGGTAAGGGTTTTTTGTGTGTTGGCGAGCGAGTATGCCGTGCCGACGTTGAATGTCATACGTCCGTATTTTTGCTCGGCATTAAAACGAAACGTCGTCTTGTCGTATCCTGTTGTAGGTACGATGCCGGTTTGGTCGAAGTTGGATGCGGAGAAATAGAATGAGCCGTTTTTATGTCCGCCGGAGATGCTTACGGTATTGTCCCATGTATGTCCGGTTTGGAAGAAATTCTCTACATTATTATATATCGGTTTGTTGCCGATTTCGGCGCCCCACGATGAATAGATAACGGAGGTGGGATCGAGAGTTCCGTCGGTTTGATATAATCCGCGACCGAATTTGCTTTGCTGTTCGGGCAGGCGGTTTATCCATGCTGTTGACAGTTTGGAACTGAAATCAACCGATACAGAGCCTTCGGCGCCTTTCTTGGTAGTAATAATCAGTACGCCGTTTGCTGCCCGCGAGCCGTAGAGGGCTGATGCCGCCGGACCTTTCAGTACAGAGATATTTTCGATGTCTTCGGGGTTGATGTCCATAATGCGGTTGCTGCCTGTCGTGGCGCTCGAACCCATTCCGTCGAATGAGGTGTTTCCGACAATCGAGGTCGAGTTGTCGTAAACAATGCCGTCAACGATGAAAAGCGGCTGATTATCACGTGTTTCCGAAAGCGATGTGCCGCCGCGCAACTGTATCTGCGCTCCCGCACCGGCAGCACCTGACGATTGCGTGATGTTTACTCCTGCTATTTTGCCGGCAAGAGAGTTCAGCGGATTGGCGGTCTTGATTTTCAGCAGTTCGTCGGATTTGATGTCTTGAACTGCATAGCCGAGGGCTTTCTTTTCTTTCTTGATACCAAGCGCCGTTACTACTACTTCGTCGAGCAACTGGGTGTCTTCGGCGAGTGTAATTGTAAGTTGTGCTTGTCCGGTGTAGGCAATTTCTTGCGTCGTGTAGCCCAAATAGGACACCTGAATTGTGGCGCCTGACGGTACGTTGTTGAGTGTAAATTTACCGTCGCTGTCGGTAACGGCACCATTGGTAGTGCCTTTGACGCTAACGTTGGCGCCTGCCAGCGGCTCGCCCGTTTTGTCGATAACCGTACCCGTAATCTGACGTGTTTGCTGAACTTCAGTTGAAATTACAGGTCGATTGTCAGCCTGTACGTAACTGATTGATAGACAGGCAAATACCCCTCCTGATATTAGGGTTTTGAGGGTTTTTGCAAACATTTTTTTTTTCATTGTTGTCATAATAAAATAGAATAAGTAAAGGCTCCTTCTTTAATTTTTCCGACAAAGTCGAGGAGCGTTAAAACTTTGCCTGAAATAATCGCCGCAAAGGTAAGTATTTTTTTTGATAATTT
>JAITHS010000369.1 GCA_031279875.1 Tannerella sp. | reverse complement strand
CTGCGTTCTGCTTGCTGCTTTCTTGCGTTCTCCCTGCTTGCTTCGTACCTATCAATGACGGACGTAAGCTCCAAACCGCTTGCAGGGTTTAAAACCACTGCAAGGGTTTTGGGTACCGTCATTACCTTTCGTTTGGGGCTACCATTCCTGCTCGCAATGACGAATGCCCTGTACACTAACCACTAATCACTAATCACTAATTCTTAATTCCCTTATACGTTTTCATAGATCCGTCGGCACGATGGATACGGAAAAACCATACCCCCGCAGGCAGAGATGACACATCTACCTTAGCAGCAGGTTTGACAATAACCAAACCTGTTTGTCCCGTAACGGAAACAGCCTCAATACGGACTATCAACGGTGATACATTGATAAAATCAGAAAAGACGGCAGGATATATTTCGGCGCCGGAAAGCGAAAGCGGCACCGGTTCGTTTGCCACATGATTGACCGTAATTTTGTTGCTCTTACCGCCCGATAACTCACCGTACATTGCTTCGAGTTCATAATAATAATCGGAATAGACAGTAGAGCTTTTGTCGGTATATGACGTTAACGAGGGGGCAAGGCTACTTTCTATTTTGGAACCCAAGCGGGTGAGAATGTAATGTGTAACTTCCGGAAATGCGGCAGGCGATATTCCGGCAGCGCGGACGTTTACGTTGCGTGTATCAACGGCATTATAAGGCGTTTCACGACGTTCGGTAGGCAGGAAAACAGGCACAGAAGCATCCAAAGAAGACACAGTAGCAGCAGGCGTCAAGTTTCCGTTTTCGGAAGTAAAAGTAGCCGATATGATAAAGTTGTAAAAAAACTCGTTCGGCTTCGTCGGGTCATAAATAGTACCCCACGTTTCGCCGTCATACGACAGGATGTTGCCTTTTCCGTCCACCACCGGTCCGTGGTCACAAGCAATTGAATAATACTCGGCGTTATTGTCGATTTGACGGCATTTGACGGCAACAATCAATTGGCTTGTACCGTCGATGGTAAACGGAGTTTCGAGTTTTATTTCGTTTAATATCAAGTTAGTGAGGCTGTTAGCGTCAATATTTTGAGTATAGGTCGTATTATTTTGAGTAATCAGTATCTTTTCATACGTACTTCCTGCGACAGGCACAAAATGCACCGACGAAATAGTTTTATTGTTGAAAGGCGCCAACTCTGCTGCTTCCCAGCGCTGTCCGTAATAAAACCACGGGTTGTCTGATAGGCCTACGAAATGTCTTAATTCCATCGTACTCCATGTAACATTTTGCTCATAATACGGCTTTTTCCATTTCAGGTCGATATGAGCCGGAGTTTGAGTATTACGGATACCTTCGAGGTCGGTAGGCGGTTTGTAGCGTTCAAACAGAATTTTGACGGTCGAGAAAGTCGATTCGGAACCATCTTCATAAACAGCCGCAACAGAATATTTATTAGATCCGGCAACAGGGTTTTCATCCGTATAATTTAATGATGTAGTTTCGAGTATTTTGACGATAACATTTTCCGACGTATTGCGATAGATATTGTATTTAACGGGTTGTGATTCGCCGGTCGGAGCCTGCCATGAGAGCAGAATATGAGGCCAGTCGGTTACGGCGGTAAGATTTTCGGGAGCCGGCAATATACGGGCATATCTGCCGCGCAACGACTCTACACCCAGATTAAGCGGGTCAAGCCATATATCCATGTGCGTCGAATCTTTTGTGTATTTGTTCCAGTGATAACTCATTTTGCCGTAATATTCGTGACCTGACGCCGACATTGCGTTGTTGCACTTCGAGCTTCCTCCTGTAAGCGTGCCTACGACAAGTTTGTTTTCGTTAAACAGCGGCGAACCGGACGAGCCGCCCTGTGTGATACTGTGCCCGTTGGCTGTTTGTGTAAAACCCAGATACCAATGTCCGTTACTTGCTCCGATAAATTCTTCTCCGGGAAAATAGCTCGACGTCGGGGCTTTGTTATAAGTAGAAATCATCTTGTAGTCGCCGTTAGGATGATGAATACATACTCCCGACGAAGACGCCACATTACGACGGTCCCAGCCGTTATAATAAAGATTGTAAGCAGGTGGTATCGGGTCGTTGAGCATGAGCAGCATACCGTCGGTAGCTTGAGCCATACCGGTTTTAACGAGAAGACGGCAACCGGTCATAGTCAGATAGTTATGTGTCGGCTCGGAAGCCTTGTCGCATGAACTGCGCTCTAACAGGAAAAAGAACATCCAGCGGTTCATATCATCGGCTGTGGCTATCATATCGTTACTTCCCGTAGCGCAATGTTGTGCCGTAAGCAGCAGCGGCGACATGTCTTCGGCAGTATTGTTAATAAGCGTTCCCGAACAGATAAATGAAGCCGAACCAATCTTTTGCAGCGACAAAAAAACGCCGTTTTTCTCATGTTGCCATGCGTCTCCTTCCTGACAGTTAATATTAACCATACATTCTCCTGTGTTTGCACCTGTTGAGATGAAAGCACCAAGCAGCGAAGGATTATAGCCGAAACCCACTTCGTCGATAGCAATACGTGGTTGCTCGTCGCTTTGCGATGATTCGACATATTCGAGGCATATCTCATCGCCACCTACAAAGCCGGTAGCATATACGCCGCCGTCAGGTCGCGTTTCGTGAGTATAAACGTCAAGAACCTGCGTCTTTTCTTTGTTGTAAATAAACAGCTGTCCTCCTTTGGGGATATAAAAATCCTTATATCCGAGCATCAGAGCAGTAGCATTGTTGCCTTTGATATTGAGTCTCCACACCTTTTCGCCGCTCGGCAAAGTATAACGAATGCCGCTGTTGGTCATAGTGAAATCGACCGGCAGATTGCGCGTTACGGGCATTGGCGTCCCTTCTCTGCCAGCACGCCACTTGTCTGTTTCGAGCAAGTCGCGAACATTCAGATTTTCGGCCACAGTCTTTACAACTCTCTCATCTTCGCTTTTCGCGAACAATGCTTCCGGATAAGAAAAACTCGGCGGCAAAATCTGCGTTTCAAACTGTTTCTGCGCCGATAATAATCCGATATTAATTACCGTTATAATGATTATAATCAGTTTTTTTGTTATCATACTAATTTTTTTTTGTAAATTTTTTGTGCAAAAGTAGTGTTTATTTACGAAAAAAACGTACCTTTGCATAAAAATTTCATCATAAATTAAGTTTTTGCAGTCATGTTACATTTTTTGAGAGTCGGTTTATTTGTAGTAATATGTTTACTATCAGCGGTTTTGATTGTTGGCGCACAGCAATCGGAGGACAAGCCGTACCAATACAAACTATACGGCTTTGTACGTGGCGAACTATACTACAACAATCGCAGCAACGTCGAGGGCGTTGACGGGTTGTTTTATCTCTTTCCCAAAGACGTTGTCAAAGATCCTGACGGCGCAGACCTCAATGGCTATCCGAACGGCAGTTTCTACACTTTCGCCACACGGCTCGGTTTGGATATCAAAGGTCCTGACATCGGCGCCGCCAAAGCAACAGCCAAAATCGAGACCGACTTCGGCGGTACTAACAATCTCAACTTCGTATTACGCATACGGCAAATTTATCTCCGTTTAGCGTGGGATAAAGGCTCGTCGCTGCTGCTCGGTCAGACTTGGCACCCGATGTTCGGAGAAGTAATGCCCGATATGCTGAATCTCGCTACCGGAGCGCCTTTTCAGCCTTTTAACCGCAGTCCGCAAATCAATTATCAGTTTAATAAGGAACATTTCAAACTAACGGCAAGCGCTATCTTTCAGCATATTTATCTGCCTGTCGGTCCTGACGGCAAGACGGAAACATACGCCAAAAACGCCCTCTTGCCGGAGTTTTATCTCGGTGCCGACTATCGTAACGGCGGCTTTCTGATTGGCAGCGGCGCCGACTTGCTGTCGCTCAAACCACGTACTAACGCTACAGTATATCGTGTTAACGAGCGCGTTACCTCGCTGTCGTATGAACTTCATGCGAAATACCACCGCGACGGTTTAAAGCTCTCCGGCAAAACCTTACTCGCTCTTAATCAGACGCATAACACTATGTTGGGCGGCTTCGGCGTTACTTCTACCGATTCCAAGACCGGCGAGCAACAGTACGTCGCTTTCAAACACTCGACAACGTGGCTCAACGTGGTTGTCGGTAAGAAGTGGCAGACAAGCTGTTTTGCCGGATATACCAAAAATCTCGGCACGCCGAAACCACTCGAAAGTGTCGAGAAAGTTTACGGCACCGGTCTCAATATCGACCGCCTGCTGACCCTCAATCTCTGCTTCTCCTACAACGTGAAGCATTGGAAACTTGGCGCCGAATATACCCGCTCAACGGCTTGGTATGGCAAAATCAACGTCGCCGACGGCAAGGTACAAGACCCACATGCCGCCAAAAATAATCGCATCGAAACAGTATTTATGTATTTCTTTTAACCCCGGACGCTATGGTTGTCGAAGCGTCTCCAAAACAATAATGATATGGAAGTTTTCAAAAAATTTTTAATGGAAAATTGCGGCCTACCCATAGAAGAAATAGGCATTTGCAACAACCGTATATCATATAAGACGGTTGCAAAAAACGAGTTCTTAGTGATGCCCGGTAACATCAGCGGCTACACTTTTTTTATCGAACGCGGCATGTTGCGCATGTACGCTATCGACGAAAAAGGCAAAGAACATACCATACAGTTTGCGCCCGAAATGTGGCTTCTTGCCGACAGGCGCAGTACTTATCTCAAAGAGCCGTCGAAGTTTTATATACAGGCGGTTGAGGAGTCCGATGTCGTATATCTTGAGCGTGGCTTTGTCGAAGAACTTGTCAAAATGTTCCCTGATGTAGCCGAAGAAATTACAATGCTACTTCACCGGCACATCATGCTCGGTCAGCATCGTATTCATCAGCTACTCAGCGCTTCCGCCGAAGAACGTTACCTCGACTTCCTCGACACGTATCCGCATCTGATAAATAGACTTCCGCTGTGTATGATAGCATCCCATCTCGGTATGACCCCCGAAAGCCTTAGCCGCGTTCGCAGCGAACTGTCGAGGGCGGAATGAA
>JAITHS010000184.1 GCA_031279875.1 Tannerella sp. | reverse complement strand
TATGTCCGTTTGCGCAGGTCTTCCGACAGGTCGGCAAGGTACGTCGTCATGTCCCCCTTTTCAAGGCTCTCTATCGTTACGCCGTCAACGCCTGCACTTCCGCCGTTCTTGCGTACTTCTATTCTTTCTCTTCTTTGGCTTTCCGATTCAGATTAGCCTGTAATAAATGTGTCCTGTCTCGGTAGTTCAGCATCCCTTTGGCAAGATACGTCATACCTTCTGCTCGCTATGACGTGGTACCGTCTCAACTCTCCACTCTCAACTCTCAACTCTCTCAACTCTCAACTAATCAACAAGATCGATGGCATAATGTCGTGTTGCGCCGGAGTTAGGGTAGAAGCCCTTGATTAACAAACCTTGTTCGGGGCTATTACCTTTGAGGATTTTATCAACTACGCTATAGAAATCTTCCGGTGTTCCAATTTTTTCGTCGTTGACTATCATGATAACGAAACCTTTTTTGATGCCGCAATCCTGAATTTTACCTTTCGAGATGCTGCTCACTTCTATACCATAACTGATGCCGTACTGTCGTTTATCTTTCTCGCTCAGAGCTTTGAATGCTGCTCCGAGAATGTCAGCGCTGTCGCCGCCTTTCATAATCTCGGTGTTACCCTGCACGTTACGCAGTTCGACGGTAAACTCTTTTTCGGTACCGTAGCGATCAACCTTTACGCGAACCTTGTCACCGGGCTTGAAAGTCGAGATTATTTCCTGCAGATTGCTCGGCGAGGTTACTTTCTTGCCGTTGACGCCGATAATGATATCACCTTTCTCAAGACCTGCTTCCTTCGCGGCGCTACGTTCGGCAAAGTCGGTTATATAAGCGCCTTCGAGTTGTTTGATTTTAGGGTCATACGCTTTGATTTGAGGCGTATTTTTGATGAATTCGGGGTCGCCGATATTGACGCCGAGCATACCGCGCTGTACGCTGCCGTATTGTTTGATGTCGCTGACAACTTTGGCTGCCATGTTGACAGGTACGGCAAACGAGTATCCGATAAACGTACCGGTTTGCGATGTGATAGCGGTATTGATGCCAACTAATTCGCCTTTGGTATTGACGAGTGCGCCGCCGCTGTTACCCGGATTTACTGCTGCATCGGTTTGGATAAACGACATAATCTTGTCGGTGTCGCTTTCGCCCGTCATTATTGAGCGTCCTTTGGCGCTCACGATACCTGCCGTAACGGTAGATGTCAAGTCAAACGGATTACCTACTGCCAGCACCCATTCGCCGACTTTGAGGGTTTCGGAATCTCCGAAAGTTACCGGCTGCAAGTCGGTAGCATCGACTTTGATTAATGCGATGTCGGTTCTCGGATCGGAACCTATCACTTTGGCATTAAAAGTACGCTTGTCGTTGAGCGTAACGGCAATGCTGTCGGCGCCGTCTATCACGTGATTGTTAGTAATAATGTATCCGTCGGTCGAGATTATAACACCCGAACCCGAACCGGTGCGCTGCTGCCGCCGTTGTCGCCCACCGCCGTCGCCGAAGAAAAACTCCAACGGGTCGATGTAGCGATCGCGTACTGTTACCGTTGACGTTACTTTGACATGTACTACGGCATGAACCGTCTTGTCGGCGGCATACGTAAAGTCGGTGTTCTCGGCCGCTACACCATTATACATCACAGTCTGTAATGGCTGCTTAAACGTGCCGTCTTCCTGCACCGACGAGATGCTGCAGTTTTCATTACTCTTAATAACATAAGCCGTTACTCCGGCTGCTACTGCGCCGCTGATAGCTATTATCAGCATGGCGTTCAACAAATTTTTTCCAAAACTTTTCATAATTATTCTTCTTTAAATTTATTATCTACACAAAATTAACACAAAAAATGTGCAAATATTACTGTAAAACTCCGGAATTTTAACACTTTTAACAAAACATGGTTACATTTTGCTTTTTTTTGGCTATTTCTATAATGCAATAAGGTCATTTTAACATTTCGCGAAGCCTCTCATATGACAAAATGGCATTTTACTCTTATGTCATTTAGGTAATTGTTTTAACCGAACCAACTGTCGGGCGTAACGGCAGGGATAATGCTGCGCACGTAGTTGTAGAACCTTGATTCTACTTTTGCTGCCTGCGGTATAACGGATGAATCGGTGTCGAATGCTTCAATCACATTAAACGCAAAACTGATAAACAGCGTAACAATTACAACGCCTGTAATACCTCCCATGAGATGATTTATAATACTTAACGGTGTGGCGTCAACGATTTTGTTGATTACCCAGCCTGCCAGAAAAACGACGCTGACGATGAGCAAAAAGCCGAATATGTAGCTCGTTATAATTGCCGTCGATTGAGACCAGCCTGACATCCAACCCTGCAAGTAGGAAGCGACTGTCTGACACAGCACAAAACCCAGTATCAGAGCAGCAAGCGATACGAGCTGCTTCACGACGCCGTCAATCAATCCTTTTACAAGTCCGATACCGACAAGGATAAGTATCACTATATCTAACCAGTTCATAAAGATTTCTTTATTTCTATTCTGTCAAACGGTTCGATGATGTCGCCTACGCGCACATCGTTGAAGTTTTTGATGTTGATACCGCATTCCTGACCTAAAACGGCTTCTTTGACGTCGTCTTTGTAGCGTTTGAGTTCGTCGAGTTCTCCGGTGTGGACTACTATGCCGTCGCGTACAACGCGCACCATGTTAGTTCGCCGTATCTTGCCTTCCTTGACAATACAGCCTGCAATAGTGCCGACTTTCGAGATGTTGAATATCTGCTGTACCTCAACTTCGCCGATTATGTCTTCGCGGATTTCGGGCGCTAACATGCCTTCCATTGCTGTTTTGACTTCGTTGATAGCGTCGTAAATAATTGAATATAATCGTATTTCAACGCCTATATTCTCTGCTTGACGGCGTGCTGCCGATGACGGGCGTACCTGGAAGCCGATGATAATAGCCGATGCTGCCGCCGCGAGTGAGACGTCGGATTCCGAAATCTGACCTACGGCTTTATGGATTACATTGACCTGAACTTCCGGCGTTGAGAGTTTGATAAGCGAATCGGATATTGCCTCTACCGAGCCGTCCACGTCACCTTTGACGATGAGGTTCAACTCGTGGAAGTCGCCCAGAGCGCGTCGGCGTCCGAGTTCTTCGAGACCGTAGCGTTTCTGCGTTCTCAAGCCCTGTTCGCGCTGTAATTGTTCGCGACGGGAGGCTATTTCACGCGCTTCTTGCTCTGTTTCGAGGACGTTGAAGCCGTCGCCTGCCGTCGGTGCGCCGTTGAGACCGAGAATGATAACCGGTTCCGACGGCCCTGCGACGTCAATGCGTTGATTACGTTCGTTAAACATGGCACGCACGCGCCCGTAGTGCGTGCCTGCGAGTATTACATCGCCCTTATGCAGTGTGCCGTTGCTGACAAGTATTGTCGAAACAAAGCCTTTGCCCTTGTCGAGCGACGATTCGATGACCGAACCGACGGCTCGACGGCTCGGATTGGCTTTCAAATCGAGCATATCGGCTTCGAGCAGCACTTTTTCGAGCAGTTCGGGTACTCCGATGCCCTGTTTGGCGGATATTTCCTGACTTTGATATTTTCCTCCCCAGTCTTCTACCATGTAGTTCATGTCGGCAAGCTGGCGTTTGATTTTTTCGGGATCGGCCGACGGTCTGTCTATCTTGTTGATAGCAAATACAATAGGTACTCCGGCGGCTGATGCGTGATTGATAGCCTCGATGGTTTGCGGCATCACGTCGTCGTCGGCGGCGACTATGATTATCGCCATATCGGTAACTTTGGCTCCGCGTGCACGCATGGCTGTAAACGCTTCGTGACCCGGTGTGTCGAGGAATGTGATATGCCTGTCGCTCGGCAGTTTCACGTTGTATGCGCCGATATGCTGCGTAATACCGCCTGCTTCGCCTGCTATGACGTTGGTTTTGCGGATATAGTCGAGGAGCGACGTTTTACCGTGGTCAACATGTCCCATAACGGTTATAATCGGCGGGCGGGTAACGAGGTCTTCGGGCTTGTCGTCTTCAACGGCGATAGCTTCCGCCACTTCTGCGCTAACATACTCTGTCGAGAAGCCAAACTCTTCGGCAACGATGTTAATAGTCTCTGCGTCAAGTCTCTGGTTGATATTAACCATTATGCCGATAGCCATACATGTTGAGATAACCTTAATAACAGGCACATCCATCATGTTGGCGAGGTCGTTGGCAGTAACAAACTCGGTGAGTTTCAATACTTTGCTTTCGCGTTCTTCGGCGGCGGCATGTTCTTGTTCGCGTTGGGCGGCCTGTTTCCGTTTTTCTTTGCGGTGTTCTACGCCTTTGCCTTTTGTTGCCTTGTTACCGCTTTGGAGACGGGCGAGGGTATCTTTTACTTGCTGTTTCACTTCCTCATCATTAACTTCTGCGCGCAATGGTCGTTTGGGACGTTTGTTGTCTGTTTTTTTGCCTTTGTCGCCTTTGTGGTCGTTGTCGCGGCGGTTGTTGTCGCGACGGTTGTT
>JAITHS010000174.1 GCA_031279875.1 Tannerella sp. | reverse complement strand
GACAAGGAAAAAGTAAAAGTGTATTTCAACGAAAAGGCCGCATTAGTACTTAAAGTACAAGACAATGCCATCTATGCTATGACCCCCAAACAACCGGGGGAGTATTCTACTATTAAGGTAGAGATAGACGGCAAATCAGCAGTGCTTGAAAATCAGCAGTTTCAGTATTACATCAAATCGGTAGTAACGACAGCTGCCGGCAAATGGGCTACTGCGGTAGGGCCTTCGGTTGACGGTCCGGCGGCGGAAGCATCATTCACCCGTCCGGTAAAAATATCGGTTGATGACGAAGGCAATGTACTGATAAGCGAAGACAACAACGGAAACCGTATCCGTTTGCTTTCAACAAAGGAGAACAAAGTAACCACAGTGTTGAATATGGGGATATCATGGAGTACTGCTTTCAACAGTCAATTTACGACCATGTATGCCATGGAGCGCAATGCCACCCAACGTCCGCTTCTGTTTTGGAGTTTGACAAAATCCAGCAATTATATGGAATCGGATGCCTTTTACGACCAGCAAGACGCTTCCGGACAGTGGTTATTCGGCAGTTATGCGGCATGTGCTTTGGCTGCCGACAACGAATACGTTTATATGATGAGTCAGAGCGGCGAGCGCTTTGTGCGTGTTCATCAGGTAACAAAAAAAGTGGAGTTGATAGGTCAGTCGATACCGACCGGAACATATTCACATGCCATTTTTAATCCGAAAGACAAGATGATATACCTCTCGTTGGAAGCATCAGGTCGCATAATGCGATTTGACCCGCGCCACACCCCTGCCGGCAGAACTACGCCGTGGATAACATGGGACGATATGGAATGGGTTATCGGTACGGGCGTAGTATCCGACAGGTCGAAAGAAGGCGTCGGTCATGCCGCCCAGTTAGGCACTCTTACAGGTTTGGGCGTTGATGCCGAAGGCAATGTTTACATCTGCGACCAGAAATTTCATTGCGTATGGAAAATCGACAAAAACCTTAACTGCACCATATTTGCAGGGCCTCCCGCAGGCGCCGCACAGAGCGGTTATCGCGACGGAAAGCCCGAAGAAGCACTTTTCAACCGTCCTTACGGAATGGGCGCTTCTCCCGACGGGCTGATATACGTGGCTGATACTTATAATTTTGTTATACGTTGCATATCAATACAATAAAACAGAGATGAAAATACATTTAATAATAATAACACTGCTCTGCTGTACTTTATCTTATGGGCAGTCGGTAACCGTTAAAGGCACCGTTAGCGACGAATCGGGCGAATTACCCGGCGTCAGCATTTTCTCCAAAACAAATCCCTCAAAAGGCGTTACAACAACGGCTACGGGAGAATATGAAATAAAGGTAGAAGCCAATTCCATTCTTGTTTATTCATATCTCGGCTATACCACAAAAGAAGTGAAGGTAAGCAATCAACCGGTGCAAACCATCAATGTCATACTCGAAGAAAACGCTCAACTGCTTGACGAAGTAACCGTAGTAGGTTACGGCAGCCAGCGTAAGGTGAGCGTTGTAGGAGCGATATCATCCGTCAACGCTATCGAACTTCAACGCGGCAGCGTTACATCGGTTTCCAACAACCTTGCCGGACGTATTGCCGGACTGATAGGCGTTCAGTCGAGCGGCGAACCGGGGTCTGACGTATCAGAGTTCTGGATTCGCGGTATCAGCACCTTTGGCGGCGGCAGCAGCGCATTAGTACTCATCGACGGCATAGACCGCGGCACATCAGGCCTCAACGACCTTGCACCGGAAGATATTGAGAGTTTCTCGGTATTAAAAGACGCCACCGCAACGGCTATTTACGGCGCTCGCGGAGCTAACGGCGTCATCATTATCAACACAAAACGCGGTGTGGAATCAGTCATCAAAATTAACGCAGATGTTAAGACGAGCGTAGAATGGCTGCCGCGTTTGCCGCAATACCTTCGCGCTCACGATTATGCCTTGCTTGCCAATGAAGCAAAAGCGGTCAGAGGAGACGCAATATTGTATTCTCCCGATATTTTTGATGTGTTGAAATACAAAATGGATCCCGACCTTTTTCCCGACGTCAGTTGGAAAGACGAGATACTGCGCCAATATGCGTGGTCAACGCAAGCCAACGTCAACATATCCGGCGGCGGCAAATTAGCCCGATATTACATGTCGGGATATTATCGTACAAACGACGCGATATATAAACAAACGGGAATGCAACGTTACAACTCTAACGTCCGCCGCAATCAGTACTCGTTTCGTAGCAATATTGACGTTGATGTTACTTCGACAACAAAAGTTACGCTCCTGCTGGCGGCCAAAATGGTTGACCAGGACTATCCGGGCATCGGTTCCACAAGTACTATCTGGAATGCCGTATCCAACATTACGCCGATGACAGTGCCGGTAATATACTCCAACGGTCTCTTCCCCTCGTTCGGAGCAGGCAACAACACATCACCGACAATTTTGCTCAACGAAACAGGATACAGAACAACAAACACAAACACAATCGAATCGACACTTAATTTTGAACAGAAACTTGATTTTATCACCAAAGGATTGAAGTTGACCGGTCTTTTGTCGTTCGACAGTTACAACAACCATGTTATGTCGCGTACTAAAATGCCCGACCTTTATATGGCAATCGACCGCAACTGGCAGACCGGCGACTTGTTGATGACAAAAACCGTTGTCGCTACTCCAATGTCTTTCTGGACATCGTCCTACGGCACACGTACCGTATATGCGGAATCTCGTCTGAATTATGAGAAAGTAATCGACAAACATCATCTCGGCGCACTATTCCTGTACCAGCAAAAACATTATCAGGCTACAAACCGGACTACCGAACTATCATCTATTCCCAACAAAAATCAGGGTATTGCAGGCCGATTAACATATTCGTTCGACGATATTTACTTTTTAGAGACTAACTTCGGATACAACGGTTCGGAGAATTTTCCAAAAGGTCAGAGATACGGATTATTTCCTTCGGTAGCGCTCGGATATGTTATATCCAACTATAAAGCGGTGCAAGATAAATTCCCGTTTCTTGACATGCTGAAACTACGCTATTCGTTTGGTTTGGTAGGCAACGACCAGATAACGAGTTCAAACGTCCGTTTTCCGTACCTTACAACGGTTGAGATACCTGCTTCCGGCTTTTATTTCGGCGACATACCGAGTTATTACGCCGGCGTAACCGACGGTCAGCTCGGCTCTACCGGATTAGTTTGGGAAAGCGCCGTAAAAAACAACTGGGGTATTGACATCAATTTATTAAACTCAATAAGCGTTACTATCGACGCTTTTCTTGACAAGCGTGATAACATATTCATGCAGCGCGGCGCTTTACCCGGCACACTCGGCGTGCGTTCTACAATCTACGGCAACGTAGGAAAGATGCGAAGCTGGGGAGCCGACGGAACAGCAAGTTATCGCAAAAAATTCGGTGATTTTAACGTCGAAGTACGCGGCAATTTCACTTTTACCCGCGACAAAATTCTCGATTACGACGAAGTAAAGCACCGATACCCTTATTTGGCAATGAAAGGGATGCCTAACGGCATTACGCGCGGGTTGATAGCGTTAGGGCTTTTCAAAGACGAAGATGATGTGCGTAATAGTCCGAAACAATTCGGCGAAGTGCTTCCGGGCGACATCAAATATCAGGACGTCAACGGCGACGGCGTCATCAATTCTTATGACATCGTACCGATTGGCAATGCCCGCATCCCTAAAATACAGTACGGCTTTGCAGGTAGCGTTGGATGGAAAGGATGGGATTTCAACATCTTCTTTCGAGGCTCCGGCAAATCAGACTTCTTCTACGGCGGAACAGGTTTCTATCCTTTTGCCGCCGAAAAACTCGGCAATGTGTTAACAATTGTTAACGACCAAAAAAACCGCTGGACACCGGCAGAATACTCCGGCGACCCTTCAACCGAAAACCCCAACGCACGGTTTCCACGCCTGACTTACGGCAACAATACCAACAACAACCGCGCTTCTACATTCTGGCTTGCAGACGCAAGTTTCCTGCGCCTCAAAACGCTTGAAATAGGTTATTCACTGCCCAAAGACTGGCTCTCGCGCATTAAAACGCAAAATGTACGCCTCTCGGTTGTGGGCGATAACCTTTATGTTTGGGATAAAATCAAGTTATGGGATCCCGAACAGGCGTCAAGCAACGGCGCCGTCTATCCTCTTACACGGTCATGTACCTTTTCGTTACAAATATCATTTTAACAATTAAGCCTTCAAATTATGATTGATTATATAAAAAGAAAATTGAAATCCGCTCCGATTGTGGCTTTTATCATCGGAGAAGCAATATCCTTTTCATCATGCGACTTTTTGGATATAGAGCCTTATATTACCGACCTGTTTACGCTGGACACGGTTTTTTCAAAACAGGAATACGCACAAGCGTATTTGCACAATCTTTACGGTTACATTATAGATAACGGCTCGTATCGTTATAATGCGCGTCCAAACACAATGCCGTGGGGCGCTATCAGCGACGATTGCGTGCCGGGCTACAAACGCGGCGGAACAGGACAAAACTACGCCATGTTCTGCAACGGCGAATTAACGCCGGAACAATACTCCGGATACGACCGCTGGGATTACTTTTATGAAGGCATCCGCAGAGCCAATACTTTTTTGATGCGCATCAACGAATGCAAAGAAGTAACGCCTATTCGCCGACAGGAATGGATCGGCGAAGCGACCTTTATCAAAGCCAATATTTATTTTGAACTGATGCTGGCATGGGGTCCCGTTCCTGTTGTGCCTAATGAACCGGTCGATTTCGATACGCCTATCGACAAGTTGATGATAGAACGCAGTACATGGGACGAGTGCAGCAATTATGTCGAAGGCCTCTTGCGACAGGCTATCGAGTTATTGCCGGACGCACGCCTTGATGTGTCGGAAATAGGAAAGGCAACAAAAAATGCTGCCCGCGCCGTTATGTCGCGTCTTACGCTTTATACCGCCAGCCCGCTCTACAACGGCTCAAACAGCGAGTTTGCCGCGTGGAAAAACAATGCCGGAGTGCCTTATCTCAACCCTGTTTTCAGTATGGAGAAATGGGCAAAAGCAGCCGCAGCAGCCAAAGAACTTGTGGATATAAAACCTAACGATTTATATACCGTAACGGCAAAATTAAATACGCCCGTACCGCCTGTTCCCGAAGCCGAACTTGCTCCGTTCCCTAACGGCGTCGGCGGCATCGACCACTTCCATTCTTATAAGGATATGTTTGACGGCGAATGCGTACAGGCTTCAACAAATATAGAACTGCTCTTTACAATTCAAAATTCCGACCTCAACGACTATACACGTTACATGGATCCGGGTATGATAGACGGTTGGAGCGGCATGTTTTTTCCGCAACGCATCGTTGATGCTTATTTGATGGCCGACGGACGCGATATAAATAATTCAAGCGCCGATTTCCCTTACGAGGCGTCGGGTTATACCGAACTCGATTCTACATGGTCGGGCGAACGCACTACCGACGGCTTTACTCTTGTGACAGGAACGCGCAAGTGGTATGCTAACCGTGAACCGCGATTTTATGCTACTGTGGCTTTTAATAACTCGTATTATCCTTCTACTTCAACGCGACCCGACCTTGTAGGCGCCGACGGCAAAGTAGCAAAATATTTCGCCAACTCCGTAAGCGGTAAAGAAGCGGCGGCGCAACGACCTTCCGCGCTCGGCGAAGAATACCCCATGACGGGATACCTCTGTCGCAAGTTTACTCATTACGAAGATTCGTGGTTGAGCGGAGGACGACGCAAAAAGAAATACGCTATCAACTACCGTATGGCGGAAGTTTACCTCAACTATGTGGAAGCAATGAACGAACTCGACGGCAGCCACACCGTAGGCGATGTAACCGTATCGCGCAATCAGCAAGAAATGATGCGGGTTTTTAATCTTATTCGACACCGTGCCGGATTACCCGGAATTACTGCTGCCGACGTAAGCAATAAAGCAAAAATGCGTACGCTTATCGAACACGAACGGCTCATCGAAATGATGTGGGAAGGACGACGCTATTTTGACATCCGACGTAACAAAACAGCGATAAAGCATGAAAATGAGCCTATTATGGGGCTTAATCTCAATGCAAGAAGTACCGCACCGGACGATTATTATTACATCTCACGTGCGACGGAACGAAGTTTCCTCTACAAAGTCTTTACTACTCGTATGACTTTCTGGCCTGTCCCGAAACACGAAATCGACAAAAATTATAATCTCGATCAATTAATCGGTTATTAACATTTTTTAACATTTAAAGATAAAATATATGACAACAAAGATAAAATTTTTGAGCGCCACATGCAGTTTGTTTCTGTTTGCCGCCTGCAACGGAAACGTGGACTTCGGAGAGCAGTACAAGAAGACCCTTTTTATCGTAAACGGGCCTAATTATGTTGGCGACCACTTTTTTGAAGCTACCAACAATAATATCGTTATCTCGGTTTACTGTGCTTCATCGGAACCGATCAAAAAAGATGTAAAAGTACGTCTGATGATTGACCCTTATGTATTGGATTCGCTCAACAGCCTCAATACCGCTATAAATTCGGAATATATTGCCCGATTGATGTTGCCCGAAACAAACTATACATGGTCGGAATCACCATACGTTACCATCAAAGCAGGTACACAGTACGGAACGTTTGACATTCCCTTTGATGAGAAAGGTCTTGACCCCGACAAATATTATGCCCTGCCTCTGTGCCTGTCGGCCAACAGCGCCGGTTATGAGGTTAATCAGCAACTGAAAGTCATTTTGTATGAAATTCGTTTGGTCAATGATTTTTCCGGCGAGTTTGCGGGAAGTTCCGTTGAAGTGCCTGCGTCGGAAGATATACGTCCGGTTGTTCGCACGATACAGACTAATTTGAAAGCCATGTCGAAAACGTCTGTCAGACTGCCGATTCACGACGCCGAAGCCGACGATATGAACAACCAAATGATACTGACAATATCGGACAACGGTAGCGTTTCGATATCTCCGTGGAAAAACGCCGTAGTCAACGACCTCGGCGGCAGTAAATACAACAGGTTAACGATGCAATTTGAACTCAATTACAGTTATAAAGGCAAAGTTATTTCCGAAACACTGACTAATATTCTTGCTCCCAAAACAGACGATAATTAATTTAAAAGCTTATTAATGATGAAAAAAAATAAATATTATATATCAGCATTTGCGATAATGCTTATATTATGTGCTTGCAGCAAAGACGACCCCGAAAGCAAACACACCATGTCGGTTTCATTAGACGGAAACGCAGTATCTTCAATCGCCGTTGATGCGACAGGGACAATGAAAACGTTTCAAATCAAAGCCAACGGCGCATGGTCGATAGTTCTGCACGGTTCCGGTACACGGTGGTTGCAGATTAGTCCGTCGTCGGGTAATGGAGACGCTTCGGCAACAATTTTTATTGACAAAAATACTACCGTCAGCAACCGCAATATCGAAATATCTTTTATGATGGGTATGGACGAAGTTGTAATGATTCCCGTAGCACAGACCGGATACGGAGCTAATATCGTTGTTACACCGGCTTCGGCTCAAATTGACGGCAACGGCGGAAGAGCAGAGTTTTCTGTTGCTACCAACGGCGACGACTGGGAATATTCTAACCCCGCAAGCGACTGGCTCATACAGGCGGAAAAATCGCCGACAGGACTGAAATTCTTGGCTAACGCTAACAAAAGTTCGTTAAGAACGGCAACTATCACTCTCAAACTCACCAATTACCCGCAATGTACTGCCCAAATAGTCGTTTCGCAGGATAAAGCCGTTTTGCCGCAATTTATCACTCTCGGAAAACCGGCGGAAGAAGAAATTAATCTCGGCGAAAGCGAAAATATCAACTTCGACTGGACTTCAACTAATATCGAAAGCAATTTTATCTTCCTGATAAGCGCTTCGGAAGATATGAACAATCCGCTATTATCGATCGAAACGGCAGGCAACAGTCAAACAGTCGCGTCGATATTGCTTGATAAAGAGTTGTTTAAAGCCGGTATCAATTCTAACGCCGGAAAATCTCTTTACTGGACGGTCAAACCCAAAAACACTGAAATTTCGCTCACCCAACCTACCGAAGTGCGCAACCTCAAACTCAAACGCCCGGAAGTTAAGACCGACGCTTTTAACGGCAATTTGTTTGACGCTGTTTTCAACCCCGACCTCTCGGCTACCGACGCTTCGGCCAACAATTACACAATTGCGCACCGAGACATCGACCATACAACAACAGTTTCTTACAACAAAACTTACAAACGTTATGAAGCTGTTTTTAATCCCAAAGCAGGTAATGCGAATAATACAACATCTGCCAACGGCGATTTTTACTACTTCGATTACATTTCAAATCAAGCGTTTAAAGATAATTTGGCCGACGGACACTCGTTTGAATGTCTCATTAAATTTGACGTTGACTATACTGCCGCCGCCGTATCTAACGAAACAAAATGGTTCAGTACAATGGGCAGCGGAGGTACCGGATACCTTATCCGTAACTCGTCGGCAGGAAACTTTATTTCGTTCCTCTCACATGACGGAGGATACAAATTTGCCGATACACAGGTCAAACCCGACGGAAAGTCTTATTATCACGTTGTTGGCGTCTTTGATGCAACAAACAAAAAAGTCAGGACATATCTCAACGGTCAGTTAGTAAAAGAAACGGATGCGCCCGGCGCTTTCCGACATTCAAACTCTATGTTTATTACACTTGGCGCCGACCCGGGCGGCGCGTCGGTATCTGCTCTCACAGGCGAAGGATGCTTCAAAGGCAGGTTAGTTATAGCCCGAATGTTTAATAATCCGCTTACCGATAGTGAAGTTACTTCTTTGTGGAACCAAATCAAACCGTAATTTAAAATTTAAAAAATTTCTCATAATGAAAAAATTCTTAATTATTGCGCTGACGGCAGGTTTAGCCTCATTATTAGCGTCATGCGGCGAAGATGACAAAAAAAATCCCGAAGTATCATTAGATACGTATATTATCGTAGCCGATGTGCAGGGCGCTACCAAAACTATTACCGTTAAATCCGAAAGTTCTTGGCTCGCAGCGGCTAACGAATCATGGGTGAAAACCGACATCTCGGAAGGTACCAACGGCTCAATAACAATAACGGTTGAGCCTAATACTTTGCAGCAAGACCGCAAATCACAACTCTCATTTTATGTCGGCGAAATCGTTTGCGCTAACGTCATAATTCTGCAAAATGCTTACAAACCATCGCTGTCGATAGCCTACGACAATGTTCAAATCGGCGAAAACGGCGGTACGGTTTCTTTTCAGATTGCCTCCAACGGCGAAGCATGGGATTATACCAACTCCGGTGATGCTTGGCTTACCGAAACCGAAAAAACAGCCACATCACTCACTCTCACAGCTCCTGCCAATACTGGCGCCGGACGGTTGACGTTTATCCGTTTCAAATTAACCGATTATCCCGACAAAACGTGGGATGTTACTATCACCCAAGACGCTACAATAGTTGATAATCCGCCTGTTTTCAAGACCAAAGTTATTGCTCATCGCGGACATTGGAATATCTCCGGCTCGGCACAAAATTCAATAAAATCGCTCGAAGAAGCGCAAAAACTAAATATCTATGGCTCCGAATTTGACGTCTGGATTACAACCGACGGCAGAGTGATACTCAATCACGACGCTTCTTTCGGCGGCGTTACTATCCAAACTTCTACCTACGACCAAGTTAAAAACCTCAAACTTGCAAACGGCGAAACAATGCCAACACTCGAAGATTATCTCGAACAGGGCAAAAAATCTTCTACCAAACTTATCCTCGAAATCAAAACCCACAGCACTCGCGACCGCAACAACGCCGTAACCGAAGAGTGCATCCGCCTCGTAAACGCTGCCGGTATGACCAACATGGTTGAATACATCGCTTTTGACCTCGAAAACTGCAAAAAAATACTCCAACTCCAACCTAACGCTATCGTAGCATACCTCAACGGCGACCGTACCCCCGCACAACTTCACGAACTCGGCATCAAAGGCTTGGATTATACTTTCTCTATCCTCAACTCTTCCCACCCCGAATGGGTCAAACAAGCTCACGATCTCGGAATGACCGTAAACATCTGGACAGTAAACTCCGCATCCGACCTCAACAATGCCATCCTGCTCGGCGTTGACTTCATCACCACCGACAACCCCGTATTAGCGAAGCAACTGACGGAGTAGAGGAGACAAGGAACCGCTTGCAGTGGTTTTAAACCCTGCAAGCGGTTGTCGGTGTGATGCGCTCTTTAACGGGCAGAAAGGAGACGAGGGTGTTAACGAACAGGGCATTCGTCATTTTAAATGATATATTAAAACCCATGGATTCATTTCTTCCGGATTATCTCCGCGCTTTA
>JAITHS010000168.1 GCA_031279875.1 Tannerella sp. | reverse complement strand
TGTGCAGACAAGGTTCTGAGAATAAAGGAATTGAGCGTTATGAATAGCCCATTCTATCATATCCGCTTTCCGTTTATCGTGCGCTACAAGCGCGATTGTAAGTTTTTTCTTCATAAATTTATAGCATTAAAACGCTGCAAAGATACAAAGAATAATTAAGAATTAAGAATTAAGGGGACGAGGGGACAAGGGGACAAGGGGACAAGGGGACGAGACGGACATTGATTACGCAGTCCGGCAGGGTAGGGTGTTCAAACCGGTTAAAAAAAAGTACAACAAATTTCAGATGCCTTTGTTTCGGAAGCAGATATAGATTCGGAAACAAATTTCTTCCTGCATTATATCTATAACAACATTATTACTAACGTATTACATGAATAAAGAAATGGTTTCTTTGCAGAAAAAATTTTAACCGGTTTGAACACCCTACCCTGCGGGACTGGGACTGCGTAATTAGTGTCCGTCATTGGTAGCAGGAATGATAGCACCAAACGAAAAGGGGATGACGGTACCACAAACCGCTTGCAGGGTTTAAAACCACTGCAAGGGTTTGACGAATGTCCTGTACGTTAACGCCCCCGCAATAACGGACAAAAAGACGTACAGACGCACAAATTGTGCGTCTCTACAAGTTATACGTTTTAGGCAGGCCGTTGATTTCGTCCAGACCGCCTTTGGGCATGAAGGTTGAGAATACTGTAACGGTTGTGCCGGCTTGGGCGTCGGGTATTGGCGTTTCGGTATCGCTGTTTTCTGCTCTTACGGTTTTTGTTTCGCCTGACGTATCGGTATAAGATACCGTTGTGTAGAGCATAGTTACCGATTCGATTGGTCCCCAGACGATTTTTGATGTATTGATAGAAGTAACGGTACGGTTTATTTGGTTGCGGACGTATGTATCGCCGTAAACGTTGACGGTTATTTCGCTGAAAGTAGCATTAACGGAGCTGTGTCCGAGATTATCTTTTGTATTAAACCGAAATACATACGAGCCTTCTTTAACGGGGATAATTGTTTCGTGTTCGGAAGGTGCGTTTTCGGTACGTGAGATGTCGATAACCATCGAATCGCGGCTATCGTTCCAGTAGATAACCGTTTTGGTAATACGGAGGTCGGAATTGAGGTACCACTGCAACCATGCGCGTTTGAAGCCCGGTTTGGCTTTTACCGAATCGACTACGCCGGTGTAAACCGCTTCGCCGCGGTCAAGATATTCCTGATGAATGCTGTTCATACCGTCGCATCCTATCAGAGTTAAAGCGCTAAATAAAGATAATATTATAAAGATATTTTTCATACTGTTAATAATTTTAATTGTCAATAAAATCATCGCCGTAGAACGACAGTTCGTTGATATGCAGAGCTGCGGAGTTGGCCCAGGTAGCGAATACTATGAAGCGGACATATTTTATTTTGTTAGCTTCGAGCGGTACGGGGAAATCGAAACCGGCATCCCATACGGCTTTGTCGAGTTCGTTATACTGGCTGCCGGGCAGGCCGGAGGGTTTTACTATTTCGTAGTCTCCGAGCAGTTCCCAGTCATTTTTCCAGTCTTCGCCTTTCCAGTAATCCTGATTTGCTTTTTCCTCTTTGAGTTCGGTCGTGCCCCATACTTGGAAATATCGCGGGTTATGCTGACCGTAATAGTAAGATTCGCGACGCGGATACATTATGAAGCGGCTCATCTTGGCTTCGACGTCGGTACCGAAGCAGATAGTAAACTTTTGCGGCGGTGTGCCTTCGGGTACTCCCGGCTCGGTATGCCATATGACGTCGATATTACCGTCCCATGTATTCGACAGCGGTCTGCCTGAACGCACCGATGTATTATCGCCCGGCAATGCTACTTCAAAGAACTTTTTCTTGTTCAACATTTCTTCAAAAAACGGCGTGGCGCTTGCTACGAGCGTATCCGACATATTGCCCCACTTGTCGCGCAGATATATACCCCAACGGCGTTCTTGGGTATCGAAACCGCGAAGCGAGTATTTACCGGCAAGTTCGTTGTTAAACGTCATCTCATAGTCTTGAAGCACGCCAAGCGAATCTTCAACCATAAACGAGAAGCGTAATTCCGTTTGGGTCGGATTTTCCCACAGCGTAGTGATACCGCCGAAATCGGGCAGCACTTCTATCGACGACAGAACGGAATATACCGGCGGTGTTTGAGGCGTAAACGAACGCACGACAGGCTCGGAGGCATTTTCGCTGTGGTCAACTATATAAAGTGTGATTTCAACGGGGTTTGTGTTACCGAGACCTTCTACGAGCAGGAAGTTGTTATAAATCGACGACCTGACGACACGTTTTTCGCCGTTTGACATAAATTCGCCGCGAACGTATGATATATCGGTTTCGTTTGGCGGTCTGAAATATATTTTCGCTCCGCCGGGTATGCTTTCTACCGACGTGATATTGAGCGACGAAGGCGGAGTTTTGTCCGTTCGTACAGGCTCAAACTTTGATTCGGCGCATCCTGTTATTAATATTGTACATAGAAGAATAAAATAATTTGTTCTCATATCTTTTTTAATTTAAATAATTTATTTATTACCAGCCCGGATTTTGTACCAGGTTTGAGTTTATTATCAGCGAACTTATTTTGATTGGCCACAGATGATGTTTAAGATTATAAGTGCGGTTATCGAGATAAGTGATGATGTTGTAGTATGACAGGTCGGATGTTCCTTGATAGTTCCATCCGCGTATCGGCTCGGTAAGATACTGTGCGGCGTCTTTCCAGCGTCGTATATCCCAGAAGCGTTGGCATTCGAACGACAGTTCTATCGTGCGTTCGCGTTTAATTATATCTCGAAGTCCTTCCTGCGTATAAGGTTTGTTTTTATAAACGTCGGCGGCATTGGCGTAGGCTTCTCTTACAAGAGGAATACCGGCGCGTTTGCGGATTGTGTCGATATAAGCGTAAACCGTTTCCGACGGGCCGCTTACTTCGTTCAACGCTTCGGCATATAGCAGATAAAGGTCGGCAAGGCGAATAACGGGGAATGAATAACGTTTTGGTGTTGAGTAACTCGGCCCCGTAGCTATATCAAGCGGAATAAGTTTCTTAACATAATATCCTGTTGAGATATGGTAAGACTGCACCTTGTAGCCCTGCGCTTCGGCGCTACGGTTTTTGATTATTATCGGGTTAATAGTCTGGTTTGTGGCAAACAGAGCGCGGTCGAACGACAGAAAGGCGTAGAAGCGCGGTTCGCGATAGAAATTCATTTTTGCCGTTATTTCATTTGCCGCGATATAACTTGAATGCCATGTAGCCAGAGCGCCTTCTACTTTTTGCGTCTCATAACGGGAGCCGTAGTCCCAGTTAGGATCTTCGGTTATAGGCAATCCGTTTTGGGTATAGAACTGTTCTGCGATGTTAAGGGTGGCGCATACTTCCGATACCGATGCTGCGCCTTCGTCGTAGAATTGCGGACAACAGTAGCGTTGTGTCTCGTCGGTTTGGTTGGTCGAACCCCAGATAATTTCATCGTTAAAGCGTTCCGTAATAGGGCTTCTCAATTTGTATTCCAACAGTCGCTGGGGGGAGAAATTTGCTGCATTGCCCGGCGGAGTGTAAACATGAAACTTGTGTCCTGCATATTCGGCAATGTCGATAGCTGATTTGATGGCTTCGGCGGCGCGTTCCCATTTCTTCGGGTCGAAAGATGTAGAATAGAGATGTATGCCGCGATTGTCAACAAAATCGGCGTAGTCGGGATTGCCGTTGTTGAACGGACTTGCCGCCCAAACAAGTACTTTGGCTTTGAGAGCAGCCGCGATAGGCTGTGTGAGGCGTCCTAACTGTATCGTTGGGTCTTCGATATATTCCATCAGAGTGGGATAAGCTTCGTCGATAAGCGAAACGATGTAGTTTGTAACGCTGTCAACCGGCTCGCGATAAACGCGGGTATCGGCAGGCGCAGCGGTAATGGCAATATTCTCTTTTATAATAGGTATCGGACCGTAGAGTTGCATCAGGAAGAAATGGAGATAAGCCTTTACAATTTTCACTTCCGATATCCAGTATTTCATTTCATATTCTTCGAGGTCAGGCACTTTGTGGATGTTTTCGAGGAAGATGTTACAGTCGCGCAGTCCGATAAACAGGTTTTTGCCGTCGCGAGCGCCGTCCCAGTAGTTTTGTATCGGGTCGTTAGGCGTTTGCTGTCCGCGTGCTATTTTTGAACCCGAACGTTCGTGTATGCCGCTGTTGTCGATGTTCCAGAAGAACTCGTCGCCGCCTACATATCCCGGATTTGTGAATACATTGGCGAACGCGGGCAGATAGCTATAACACGAGAAGAAGAATTTCTCGGCGTTGATACGTGTCGAAAAAGCATTGTCCATCGTTGCCGTTCCTTCGGGAACAACGTCTAAATAGTCGCAGCGGAAGAATGTCAGCGCGGCAAAGATAGCCGCAATAAATATTTTGATATTTTTTTTCATAACAATTAATTATTAAAAATCGACATTTAAACCAATATTGATAACTTTTTGAAGCGGGTAGGCGAGACCGTTGCCGGCCATTTCTACGTCCCACATTTTGAATTTGGAGAAGACCAAAAGGTTGCTGCCCGACAGGTAAATCCTGCAATTTTTGAGCATTAACGGTTTAGTATATTTTTCAGGCAGCGTATAGCCGAGTTCCATGTTTTTGAGGCGCATAAACGAGCCGTCGCGCATCCACCATGTACTTGTTACCGCGTTGTTGGCGATACGTACTTCCGACAATCGAGGCCATTGAGCGTAGATGTTGCGGTTGTTGACCGACCAGTGGTCGTCGGCCCAATATTGTAGCAGGGCGCGGGTAGTTGTAAACGCATTAAGCGTGTTATCATCGGGAGCGCGGTTCACAAAAGGCGCCGTAGCAAAGGCGTCGATAAAAAACGACGACCGTGCCGAGCCTTGAAAGAAGAGCGAAAAGTCAATAGTCTTATAGTTGAGCGACAATCCCCATCCGTAAATTATTTCGGGCGTTGTAGGGTATCCGATAGGCACCTGGTCGTTTTCGTTTATGACCATGTCGCCGTTGATATCCTTGTATTTGATGTCGCCGGCCATGTAGTTTTCAAACTGCACAGGCGAATTGCGTACTTCTTCGTCGTCAAGAAACAGCCTTTCGGCTATATATCCATATTTTTGCGATATTTTAACGTTTTTGTGTAATCGCCACGGCGTTGAAGTGTAGTCAGGCTCGTCATAAAGAGTGTAATGGGCTGTTGCATACGTGAAATTACCGCGTACCGAAGCCCAAAAGTCTTTGTTAAACGATTTGTTGTAATCTACCGATATGTCGATACCGCTACCGAATGCTTTTCCGATGTTTGACGACGGCGTTGCTTGAAGTCCCATCGTAGTAGGCATATAAGAACGGGCTTGCAGGATATTGCTGCGTGCTTCGGTAAAATAATCCGCCTGTATTTCTAAACTTTTAAAAAGGTTTAACTCCAAACCGAGATTGAGTTTGCGGCTTATCTCCCATGTTATGTTTTTATCTTCATAGCGCGAAATGGAGATACCGTTGCGACCGTAATAAAATTCTTCTCCGAAAGCATATCCGCGATTAGGGTCATTCATGTTTACGTTCGACAGATAATAGAAGCGGTCGTTTTCGTCGCCTATGGCGTCATTTCCGACTAAACCGTAGGTGGCTTTGAGCTTCAGTTTTGTGAGAATTTTATCATAAGGCTTCAAAAATTCTTCGTTAGTAACTATCCATCCTGTTCCTACCGACGGGAAGAAGCCGAAGCGTTCGTTTTCGGCAAAGCGTTCCGAACCGTTGTATCCGAAGTTTGTTTCTATAAAGTAACGGCTGTCGTATCCGTAAGTCAACCTGCCTGCCAAACCGAGATTTCGATGAGGCATAAGAGCCTGAAAGTTGTTGCCGTTGCCGTCAAGATAATCGCGCAAAGTAAATACTAACATCCCCGAAGTTGCGTGTTTTTCGGAAAATGTCCGGTTATATTGCATCGCGGTTTCAAAATATAATGTGTTTTTAACTTCTCTGAGAACGCCGCCTGATGTGAGGTAGTCGGTTCCGGAATTAGGATTTATTGCTACCAGCATGTATTTGCCGCGTTCGAGTATTGATTCAACGGCATTATAAAAGAACGGAAAATAAGAGTTGCGTACTTCAAGGCGCGCAAAACGATTGACGTTAAACATACCGCGCATCGACAAACCTTCGGTAAGGAAATTCAAATCTTGCTTCACTTCAAATTGTGCCATCATCGAAGAACGGTCGTTCGATTTGTAGCCTTTCAACATCTCGGCGTAAGGGTTGAGAAATGTACCGTTGCCGTAGTTGCCAAACAGGATGTGCTTTGCAAACTGCATCGCTTTTGTGTCGTCCGGCTCGTAATACGGCAGGAAGAGGGTCGGGTTGGCGTTACGCGCTTTCTTGAACAGGTCGGAACCGCCGTCAAGAGGGCCGGTATAGTCGTCGAAACTGCCGTGCAAACGCACTATGGCTTCGGTTGTTTTCGACAGGTTGACATTAACGTTTGACCGTAATACGTAGCGATTTTGGTTGATGTTGTTGTTGAAATTGCTGCGCGGGTCAACGTTAATAATACCGTTGTCGTTGGAATACGAAGCGGCGATGTAATAGCGTGCAATACTGCCGCCGCCACTGATGTTTAAGTTGTAGCGCTGGTTGAGCGTGTGGTCGTTGAAGAGCATCGACATCCAGTCAACCGCCGGATAAAGCACTCGGTCATAACCTTCTTCCGTTTTGGCTACTTTTACTTCCGAATACGGCAGCATAGCCATCGGGTCGCGGGTAACGACAGCCTCGTTGTGTAGTTTCATGTAGGTAATGGGGTCGGCAAGCTTCACGTCGGAAGTGTTAGACGAGTGCGACAACTCGGCACGAAACTGTATCTTCACACTGCCTTCCTTACCTTCGCGCGTTGTAACAAGGATAACGCCGTTAGCGCCGCGCGCTCCGTAAAGCGCCGTAGCGTTAGCGTCTTTCATGACCGAGAAACTCGCTATGTCGTCGAGCGTCAAACGGGCAAGGTCTTCCGATGTCATCTCTACGCCGTCAATCAGTATGAGCGGGTCTTTCTTACCTGTACCGAATGTCGTTACGCCGCGAATGAAAAACTCGGCGTTGTTCTGGTCAAGACCCGGCTCACCGCTACGCTGGTATGAAATGATACCTGCTATACGTCCTGCAAGTGCTTGCGTGAAGTTGCTCGACGGCACACGCATCTCTTCGGGGTTAATAGTTGTAATCGACGCTACAACGCTTTCTTTCTTCTGTTTGCCGAAAGCAACTACCGTAACTTCGTCCAACTCACTTGTCTTTTCTTCAAGTTCGATTGTCAAATTGTTCTTGCCTTCAAATGTTACTTCCTTGTCTTTCATTCCGAGAAAGGTAACTTTCAATCGGGTACCTACGGTAACATTGTTTAATTCAAATTTGCCGTCCTCGTCGGCAGCCGAACCTCGCGTACTGCCGATAATTGAAATCACGGCGCCCGGCAACGGTTCACCGAATGTATCAATGATCCGTCCTTTGAGGGTTACGCCTGTCTGTGCCGCAAGCGGCAAACAGATACACATTAGCAGCAAAATCGAGAACAGCTTTCTCTTAAAAATCTTAATTTTTGCCATTTGTTATTAGAGTTTTGTTATTATTTCGCCGCAAAGGTAAACGTTTTTTTTATTTTTGCTAACAATTTTTATATGTTATAAAACATGTTTTTTGTTATATGGTTGATTGTAAGAGAGTTGAGAGTTGACGAATGCCCTGTACCCCAAACCCTTGCAGTGGTTTTTAAACCCTGCAAGTGGTTTTCGGCAACAACCCTTGCAGTGGTTTTAAACCACTGCAAGGGTTCGTGGTACCGTCATTACCTATCGTTTGGGGCTACCATTCCTGCTCGCAATGACGAAGCGACTGTATTCGTTTCCAAAATTAGTGGAAT
>JAITHS010000105.1 GCA_031279875.1 Tannerella sp. | reverse complement strand
ATCCTTCCCTTTCACTTCATACTTTATCGGCGTTACTTTGCGGATTAATTCCATCATATCCTCAAAACTTTCGTGGCGGATGGTCATGTTATACTTCGGCTCGATAGCCGGTTTCGTTTCGATACTGATATCGAGGCTGTACCATGCCGACATACGGCGGCGCAGGGTCTCGCTGTCGGCATTATCGAGTCGCAGTTCATTCTGTCGCCACAGTGCGGCGTCGCGCATATCCATGTCGATAAGCGTCAGCTCGTTGGTACGAACGTCAAACCGCGCTTTCTGTCCGGGTTTGAGCATCACCTTTTCTTGCCCCGGTATCTCCAAGCCGACGCATCCCTTTAATAAAGCCACGTCGAAAACAGAATCACGCGAGTAAGCCGTAACTTCAAACTTTGTGCCGTAAACCTTCACGTCGCCGAATACCGTCTTAACCGTAAACGGACGCTTCGGGTTTGTAGCAACATTCAGATACGCCTCGCCGTCAAGTTGTATTTCTCTCTGAAAAACAGCATTATACTTGATACTGCTTTCGGCGTTAAGCCATACCTCGCTGCCGTCCGACATTTTGAGCGTCCCTTTATTTCCTTTCGCAACGGCAAAAACGACATCGCTGTTTGGAGTTTGCATTTTCGAATCAATAATCATATACGCCAGACTGCCGGCAAGTATAAGTATCAACGCTATGGCAGCATATTTCAGCAACGTTGGAGCATATATGCGCACTGTCGAGTTGCGATCAAGCGATGTCGAGCCGTGATCAAGCGATGTTGCGTCAGGCATTATCTCCGGAGATGTTTTCCGTCGGATATTAGCCAGCATAGTTTCAGCCGAAATGTTCGGACAAAGCGGAATAACGCCATTCCGACTGTCCGTTTCCTGCTGTCGAGAAAGATAGCGGTCGTATTCCGCCAGACCTTCCGGCGAGTTAAGCATGTTAAACAGCTCCGTCAGTTCCATATCCGACAGTCCACCTGCCTCGAAACCTTTTATTAACAATATGTAACGTTCTATGTTCATCGTTTTTTTGTCGGTAATTTCTCATATAGTCGTAAATATGCAAAAAAACTATTATATCTGCCGATGTTTTTTTATTCCCGAAAAAAATATGTATTTTTGCACTTTAATATCATATAATGAAAGACGAAATATTACCGACAAAAATGCAAAACGGCGACTATACGGCTTTCGACAATATTTTCCGAAAGCATTGGCGGGCTGTCTATTGCTTTGTGAAACAGAATATTACGTCCGAAGAAGATGCGCAGGAACTGACACAAGATATATTCGTCAAACTATGGCAAAACAGCCGCAAAACCGTTGTCGTATCGCTGCAAAACTACCTCTATTCAATAGCGCGCGGTACGGTAATCGATTACATCCGCCGCAAAGTCAACAACGCCGTTTTCGAGCGCTTGTCCAACGACCACGACCTCCTTGCCGACACTCCCGACCACTCCGAAGAAAAAGAAAAAATGCTCAACCTGCTTCAACGCTATGCCGCCGACCTGCCCGACCGACAGCGTGAAGTCTATCAACTGCGCTGGCACGACGGACTGTCGCGTAAAGACATCGCCGACCGTATGGGCATCACCGTAACAACCGTTGATATTCACCTCCGCAAAGCCATTGAAACATTACGAAAAAAATTCGTAGTAAGAAGTCCCTTATAAACTTTTCCGTCTCAACTCAAAATCGCGACCGAGATATTTCTCGCGAACAATAGCGTTTGCGGCGAGTTCTTCGGCAGTGCCTTGAAACAATACTTTTCCCTCGAAAAGGAGGTATGCGCGATCGGTTATGCTCAACGTCTCATGAACGTTGTGGTCGGTAATGAGAATGCCGATATTCTTGTGTTTGAGGCGTCCTACGATTGTTTGGATGTCCTGAACGGCTATCGGGTCAACGCCGGCAAACGGCTCGTCGAGCATTATAAATTTAGGGTCAATGGCGAGGCAACGCGCTATTTCAACCCTTCTGCGCTCGCCGCCGGAAAGCCTGTCGCCGAGATTTTTACGCACCTTTTGCAAACCAAACTCTTCTATCAGGCTTTCAATCTTTTCATGCTGATAATCTTTCGGTTTATCGGTCATTTCAAGTACTGCGCGGATATTATCTTCGACCGTCATCTTGCGGAATACCGACGCTTCCTGCGCCAGATAGCCAATGCCCTGACGTGCACGTTTATAGACAGGAAATTCGGTAATATCAAGGTCGTCAAGAAAAATTTTCCCATTGTTAGGCGTAACAAGTCCTACGGTCATGTAAAAAGTAGTCGTTTTACCGGCTCCGTTAGGGCCGAGCAAACCCACGATTTCGCCCTGTTTTACGTTGACTGACACGTGATTAACTACTGTCCTGTTACGATATTTCTTAACTAAATCTTCGGTTCTTAGTATTTTATTTTTTTCCATTTCGGGTACCATTTCTGATGCAAAATTATAAATTTCGGGTGCAAAAATATAAAAAAAAATTTTTTTTTCAAAATTATTTTGTATATTTGCGGCGATAATTTATTGATTTTTTACTTATGGAACTTGTTTTAGACCTCAATAAACGTTATTCTTACTCCGACTATCTTACATGGTTGGACAATAAGCGACGTGAACTGATAGACGGTTTTATAAGGATGATGTCGCCTGCTCCGCATACGATTCACGCTATTGTAAGCGAGAATATCGACTATCTGCTCTCGCATTACATCAGGCAACACAAAGGCAAGTGCAGGGTCTTTTCCGCTCCGTTTGACGTCAGACTACCGGTCAACGGCGAAAGCGCCGACAAAGATATTTTCACTGTCGTGCAACCGGATATTTGCGTGGTATGCGACATGTCAAAGATTGATTATCGCGGCTGTCTCGGAGCGCCCGACATGATAGCGGAAATTCTTTCGCCTTCGACACGAAGATACGACCTTGTTGACAAATACAATCTCTATGAACGCTCAAAAGTGAAAGAATATTGGGTTATAGACCCACAAGGCAAGGATGTAACCGTTTATCTGCTTCAAGATACCGGCGTTTATGCGGAAGGCATTATCTATGAGTTTGACGCTTCCGTTCCGGTATTATCATTGTCGGGGCTAAACATCGAATTGAAAGAACTGTTTGATTAATAGACCAATAAACTTAATTATATGACTGACAGAAAATTGAAAATGGGAATCATCGGTGGCGGGCTGAACGGCTTTATAGGCGCAGTTCATATTCGCGCTGCCATTATGGAGAACGACGTCGAATTAGTTTGCGGCGCTTTTAGTCGCGACCCCGAAACGGCACTCAAATCAGGCAGATTTTATCATCTGCCCGACGACCGCATCTACTTGAATTACAAGGAGATGTTTGAAAAAGAAGCGTTGCTGCCCGACGACCAACGGATGGATTTCGTGGCAATAGTAACGCCTAATCATCTGCATTACGAGCCGGCGGCAATGGCGTTGGAACATGGCTACGACGTAGTATTAGACAAACCTATGACCTTTTCGCTCGAAGAAGCTAATATGCTGGTTGACAAGGTAGAACAGACGGGCAGAACGTTCGCGCTGACGCATGTTTACACCGGCTATCCGGCTGTGAAAGAAGCCAAAGTACGCATAGCACGCGGCGACATCGGCATTATTCGCCGAGTAGTCGTAGAATACGTGCAAGGCTGGCTGTCTCAACGTATCGAACTGCAAAGCGGTAACAATGCAGGCTGGCGCACCGACCCGAAAACATCGGGCAAAGGAGGTTGCGTGGGCGACATCGGCACTCACGCATGGCACCTGTCGGAGTATATCACCGGCTTGAAAGTCAAAGAGTTATGCTCCGAACTCAAATCATTCGTATCAGGACGTCCCATTGACGACGATGCCGCCGCATTCCTGCACTACGAAAACGGCGTTACAGGCATCCTCCACGCTTCGCAAATCGCTGTGGGTGAAGAAAATAACCTTCATATCCGCGTTTACGGCGAAGATGGTGCTATTGAGTGGATGCAACAGGAACCTAACACCCTGTTAGTGAAACACTCCGACCGTCCGACAGAAATAGTTCGCGTAGGAAAAGGCGGCCTCAGCCCCTTTGCCAACTGGAACATTCGCACTCCGGGCGGTCATCCCGAAGGATTCATCGAGGCTTTCGCCAATATCTACCGCAACTTTGTGCTTACGGTTAAGGCAAAAGCGGCAGGACAGCAACCGACAGCGGAAATGCTTGATTTTCCGAATGTTTACGACGGATTGCGTGGAATGCAGTTTATCGAAACAATGGTCGCTTCGGGATATAATAAAAATCAAAAATGGCACCAATGGATAGAATAGTAAACAAAAAGAAGAAAGGTACCAAAAAATGGATTTTTATTGTAGGGATGGCCGTTGGGTTTGCTCTTTTTGCCGCGCTGTATGAAGTCTCCGTTTATTATTCGACCGACGAATCGTGTAATAAATGTCATGTTCACCCGCACGCCGAAAGCAGTTGGAAACTGTCTGTTCATGTCAACAACGGTAGCGGCGTTACGACACATTGCGTGGACTGTCATCTTCCGCCTAAAAATCAGACCTTTAACCATTACTCCGCAAAACTCAAACTCGGAATAAAAGACGTTTGGGGATATCTTTTTAAAGACAGTGCCGATTTTCAATGGGATATGAAGTCAGAACTCGAACATGCCGTCAAATATATCCCAAACGAATCATGCAAAGAATGCCACAAGAAACTGTTTCCGGCGGGAATCACCGACGATGGCATCACATCTCATTTATATTATGAAGAAAACGAACAAAAGCTTGATTTACAATGTATCAGTTGCCACCTTGACGCCGGTCATTATAACCCCGATTACAAGCACGGGCAAATGACAGGTATTCCGGGTTCGGACATCGGCAAAGTAGCCGGCCCTGTGTTTGATTCGGCAACTGTCGTTACGTCGTTTGAAAACTTTACCGAGCATATCCCCGGCACATCGGTATCGTTGAACATGATAGCCGTTAAAGGCGGGACATTCCAAATGGGAAGCACCTCGAAAGAGAATTTTCACAAAAACGACGAAGCACCGGTGCGTAACGTTACGGTAGGGTCGTTTTTTATGGCTGAAATAGAAACGACATGGGAACAGTTTTGGACGTTTTTCGCTTCTACAATGAGTGAGGGCAGAACGTTGCCGGAAACGGTTTATGCCAACAACAGCCGTCCCGACGTCGATGCCGTTTCAGGCCCGACGCCTCCTTTCGGCAACCCCGACCAAGGATGGGGAAGCGGTCAGCGACCTGCAATCACGATGACGCATTATGCCGCAGAAACATTTTGCCAGTGGCTCTCGCTTAAAACAGGCAAGAAATATCGCCTGCCGACAGAAGCCGAATGGGAATATGCAGCACGCGGCGGTGCCGTTACGCCTTATTTCTTCGACGGCAAGCCTTCCGATTTCAGCGACAAAGGCTTCTGGCGCAAGTTTTTTGACCCCAAAACCGAACCTATCGGCGATTATGTCATCTATGCCGCCAACAGCAACAATCGTACTCAACTGCCCGACAATGTTAAACCTAACCCTTTCGGTCTCAAAAACATGCTCGGCAGCGTGATGGAATACTGCGCCGACAAATATTCCGCCGACACATATTCGTCAACGTCTTCGGACGTAAGCAATCCCTTATGTACCGAAGGCGATGAGTGGGTAGTGCGCGGCGGACTGTACTCGTCGGACGCTTCCGACGTAAGATGTGCGGCACGCTCGCATACTTTTCACGACGAATGGCTCAAAACAGACCCACAACAACCTAAAAGTATCTGGTGGTACTCCGATATTAAAGGTATAGGGTTCAGAGTTGTTTGCGAATCAATTCCGTAAAAATATCAGTTTAAATTACTAACAATAAACATTTACAAACATGAACAAGAATTTAATTGACAGAAGATCATTTTTGAAGAGTTCCGCTTTGGTCGGCACTCTCGGAGCGCTCGGCACAGGTAGCGCTTCAGTATTATCATCATGCGCAGGTGAAGGTAAGGCGAAAGCGGAAGTCATCACCCCCCTCAAAGCGCACGGAACGTATTATGTTCCCGAATTGCCCGATTTGGCTAAAGACGGCAAGGAACTCAAAGCCGGAGTTATAGGTTGCGGCGGACGCGGAAGCGGTGCTGCCAAAAACTTCCTGCGCGCTGGTAACGGACTGAAAATCACTGCTCTCGGTGATACTTTCCAAGACCGTATCGACGGATGTCTTAACGGACTGAAGAATGATTTCAAAGATACCGACTTTTCCGGCGTCAAGCAGTTTGTCGGTTTAGACGCCTACAAACAGGTTATCGACAGTGATGTAGATGTGATTATCACCGCTACTCCTCCGAATTTCCGTCCGTTAGTTTTTCAGTATGCAGTAGAAAAAGGTAAGCATTGCTTTCTTGAAAAACCCATCTGTGTTGACCCTGTCGGATACAGGACGATAGTTCAGACGGCTAAACTTGCCGCTTCCAAAAATCTTGCCGTTATTACCGGCACGCAGCGTCACCATGAGCGCAGTTATGTCGCTTCGTATCAGAAAATTATGGATGGCCTTATCGGCGAAATAGTAGGTGGTACGGTATGGTGGAACGGCGGTATGCTGTGGTATAATGACCGCAAACCGGAATGGTCTGACTGCGAGTGGATGATACGCGACTGGGTGAACTGGGAATGGCTGTCGGGCGACCATATCGTAGAGCAGCATGTTCATAACATCGACGTATGGACTTGGTTTACAGGCGGTTTGAAACCCAAAAGCGCTACCGGCTTCGGCTCGCGTCAACGCCGCGTAACAGGCGACCAGTTCGATAATTTCAGCATCGATTTTGAGATGGAAAACGGTATCCACCTCCACAGCATGTGCCGTCAGGTCGAAAGCACGGCAAGCAATGTCAGCGAGTTCCTGCAAGGCACCAAAGGTTCGTGGTGGAGCCGCAATATGGAGATTAAAAATCTCAAAGGCGAAGTTATATGGAAATATGACCACGAGGCTGAAAAAGCCAACTTCCAACAGCGCGACCCCTATACTCTCGAACATGTCAACTGGGTTAACCATATCCGCGCCGGAAAAGTTATTGACCAAGCGTCGGAAACGGCTCTCTCCAACATGTACGCTATCATGGGACGCGAATCGGCTTATTCGGGTAAGAGAGTGTCATGGGAAGAGATAACAGCATCGTCGCTCAACCTTTATCCCGAAGATATCGACCTCGTAAAGCCGATGGCGTGTGCCAAACAGGGCTTCGGATCAGGTAAGGAATATATCCTTCCCGACTTTATCCCTATCGCAGGCAGTCCTTCTCCCGGCAGCAAACAAATCAGGTAAATTATGTTAATATGTTAAGAAGAAATTTTCTAAAATCATCACTCGGCAGTGCGGCGCTGGCAACGGTAGCCGCCTGCACGGGCGGGGCATCGTCAGGCAAAAAAGACGGCGAATGCTCTGCACACGGCTCACAGGGCATCAAATATTGCCCTAATGCCAAGTTGAACATATCCTTTCAGGAAAGCACGCTCAAATTCGATACCCTGAAAGAGAAATTTGACCTGATGGAGAAACTCGGCGTTGTCGGTTTCGAGCCTCACGGCGGCAATTTGCCCGACCGTGTTGACGAACTGAAAGCCGCCCTCAACGGTCGTAATATCAAAGTCAGCGCTATCTGCGCGGGTTTCAAAGGCTTCATGCTTTCCGAAAACGAAGCAGTACGCAACGAGTGTCGCGATACTATGCGCGCTATCATTACCGCTGCCGGCAAACTCAGCTCTACGGGCGTTATTATCGTACCGGCGTTCAACCACCAAACCCCATGCAAACCGCACAATCAGGAAACACGCGATTTCCTTTGCCAATGGTTTGACGAACTCGGAAAGTTTGCCGTCGAAAACGGTACCACAGTGATTTTTGAGCCGCTCAATCGCCGCGAAGCATTCTACATGCGACAGGTAGCCGATGCTGCTTCAATATGTCGCGACATCAACAATCCGGGCGTCCGTTGCATGGGCGACTTCTGGCACATGACATTGGAAGAAACTTCCGACCTCGGCGCATTCCTCTCGGCAGGCGAATATCTGCAACACGTTCACATCGCCAGCCGTAAACGCCGCCTTATCCCCGGCGAAGACGGCCAAGCCGATAACTATGTAGCCGGTTTCAAAGGCCTGAAAGCGCTTGGCTACAACAAATACGTCAGTTTCGAGTGCGGCAGCAAAGCCGACGACCGCAATGCCTCAGCCGCCGCCGCCGTCGAACTCCTCCGTAAGCAGTGGGACGAAGCGTAATAGTCTCGCATGGGACGACACTTCGTATCGTCGATTGCAAGTACCGTCCCGTGCGGGACTTGGACAGGATGGGTATTATCTCTACCGTATGCTAAAGCATACGGTTAATAAAGTGTTGTCCCTTCGGGACTTCCGATTACAAGTTATTAATTTTTTATTCCTATAATTTCATCCATAATATCTTATTTTAATTTTGAGACACTTTAATACATTA
>JAITHS010000003.1 GCA_031279875.1 Tannerella sp. | reverse complement strand
AACTTGCTGGCTATCTCGCCTGCCATATCTTACGCAATTGCGCGTAAAGCGCTGATACACAACCTTAACTGCTCATTAGAATACGCTCCGATGAATTTCGGCAAATTAAATTTCTCTCTCGGCAACACTTCCGCCGATTATGCCGGCGACAAAGGGCCGGCAGGTATCGGCGACACTTACATGTCGCTAATATATGCCGAAAACCTTGCAAGTTTTTATCAAAAAAGATATTTCAGCGTCGAAAACGGCATCGAACCGATTAACGGACTGATGTTTCGCGTCGGAGCTTATTACGAGAAGCGTAACGACCTGACCAACAATACATCATACAGTTTCTTCGGCGGCAAACCGGCATCTAATACGCCTCACGGACAGCAAAACGCAATGCCGAACCACAGCGTTTACAAATCAAGGCTGGAACTCGGCTACACCCCGCGCCGATATTACACAATCCGAAACGGACGCAAGTACAAGCGCGACAGCGCATTCCCGACCATAGCGCTCGGATACACTCTGGCACTCAACCCCGACGTGAAACACATAACTGACGAAGACAGAACACCAACATTCGACATGCTTGAATTGTCTGTTTATCAGGACATTAAACTTTCATTATTCGACCGTTTCAACTATTTTCTCAATGCCGGAAAATATCTTTCCGGTCAGCCAAAATATCTGCCTGATTACAAGCACTTTGCTACTGTCGAATCATTCTTCACCTCTCATTCTTTAAACAACACTTTTGCGCGGATGGACAATTATCGCTACGCCACCAACAACAAATGGATGCAAGCCCATCTTACTTGGACATCCGATTATCTGTTAATCAAGCGCTTACCGTTCTTGCAAAGATACCTCTTCGACGAAGCGTTGCACGTCCGCACACTTTGGACGCCACAAATCATTCATTCCGAAGCCGGTTACAGCGTCGGATTTGGAAACTTCGGACGTGCAGGTTTATTCGTAACTTATGAAAAAAACTCTGAAAAAGGCGATAAAAACCTTAAATTCAACGGTATAGGAATATCTTTAAGTTCGCCGATTTCATCACTTTTTAAATTATTTTAAATACATAAAACAACTTTTTAAATTATTTTAATATATGCAACATTCTTTTGAAATTTTAAATCCGGACACAAGGCTCAGCCCTTACACCGGTATGTCTCGCCAACATTATATTGAGTTGGCTAAGTATTTGTTAGACAGAGCGTTTAAGCATGTCCCCGACATCAACACGCCTCTGAATTTTCCAATTGTGCCGGGCAAGACTTACCCGCAGCCCGACGCTCCCGACTGGCGCTATCGCGCTGCCGAATTTGAAGCACTGGAACGCACTTTCACGCTTGCTGGCCCGCTGATTCATCTCGACCCGACCGTTTCCGTAAGAGGTATCAAATTATTAGACTATTACAAACTGCATTTTTACAATGCTTTCACACAAGGACACGCCAATTCTATCCCTTATCCGGAAAATTTGCCCGACTCTAACTATCAGTTTACCTGCGAGTTTGGCGGTTTGTTCAAGACTTTGCTGCTGATGCCCGACGCGCTCTGGACGCATTTCACCAAACAGCAGCAGGACGATATGATTGTAACAATCTCGAAATGGGCGCATCACCGCACGACGCAAAACAACTGGCGGATATTCAACATTATAGCGCTGTCGTTTCTTCAAAAACACGGCTATGAGATTGATAAAGACTTACTTGAAAGCCACCTTATGTGGGTCGTGTCGTATCATTCGGGCGACGGATGGTATCTCGAACAGACGTATAACTACTACTCTATCAGCCTTTTCATTGTTTATACGACCATTTGGTGTCGGGCTTTCGGCGACGAGTATTATCCCGAAATCGCCGCTATCATCGAGAAGTCGGCATGTCGCTTGATGGAATCTATCACGTCGTTTTTCGGGCGCAACGGCTACATCAATATGTGGTCGCGAAGCATCTGCTACCGCACGTGGGTGTCGGGCGCTTTTCCGGTCGCTTTTATGCTGAAAGACAAGACTTTACTTGACGCCGGTTTTGCACGCCGACTTTGCTCCGGCTCGCTGTTGCAGTTTGTTGCACGCGACGATTTCTATTTCAACGACATACCCTCGCTCGGCTTTTATCGCCGCACCGAATATATGGTTCAGAATTACAGTTGCGCAGGCAGTCCGTTCCTTATGTTCCTGCCTTTCATCTGTTTAGCGTTGCCGGAAGATTCGCCTTTCTGGACGGCAACCGAAAATGAGGGCTTCTGGACGGCTCTCGGCTCTCAATCCAAACGCACTGTTCTGGAACGTCCGGGATTGGTGCTTGTAAATCACGGTAAATCAGGCGCTTCGGAGATTATTCCGGGCAAAACCTACTACGACGACCCGAACTACTCGAAACTTGCCTACAACACTCATTTTCCTTGGGAAGACCACGACCCGGAAGGCGGTACGGCGATGGAATACAGTTACCGCACTCTCGACCCGCGCGACACTCGCGGCGATGACGTAAACTTCTATCTCACAGGCAAAACCGTTCTAAACGACGCCGACAAAAACAAGTCGTTCACCATTTCGCAAAGCATGATGTTCAACGGCGTAGCACCAAACGGAACGCTTTACCGTCAGGCTATTATGCGCAAACCGCCTAACAACGGAGTGGGATATATCATTGATTTGGCGGAGATTACGATACCCGGCGGCGTTATTCGCGTTGACCGCACAAGGCTTGCTTTCGAGTATGAACTGACGCTCGGCTCATACGGATTGCCGCACATCGACGGCAAATCACCGGACATCGCTCAATATCCTGAATATAACGCTATTACGGCATCTATCGAAGGTCGTAGCGTGGCCATTGTCGCACCTTACGGATGGGATAGTATTGATTATAAGACACATACCGGATTTAACGCCGAAGCCGACGAAAGTACGGTTTTATACGCAACAAAGAAGCGTACCGCCAAAAATCCGCAGATGGAGTTGGTTGTTACCGTGTTGCTTCACAAAACCGACGGCGACACATTTTCGGAAGCAGAACTGTCAATCGTCAAAGACGTGCGCGTATGCAAAATAATGCCGTCAGGCTCGGCATTAGGTGCTTATATCACGCTTAATACCAACGAAATCATCGAAATAGACTTCAAAGATATTGACGGAAAGAGGATGTGTTAGCGATTTTTTTTGTAAAAATAAAAAAAATCACTATTTTTACAGCCTCTAAATAACATTCTTAAACAAATAAAATACTTATAATGAGACTACAAATGTTTTTTTTCTGCGCCTTGTTTGTCGGCGCAACTGCTTTCGCCCAAAAGGACGAATGGAAAAACCCTGAAATCAATCAGGTTAACCGCACTCCGATGCACACCAACTATTTCGCCTACGAAACGCAACATTTAGCGAAGTTAGGGATTAAGGAACGGTCGGCTAATTTCCTGAGTATCAATGGAAAATGGCGCTTCAATTGGGTAAGTAACTCCGACGCACGACCGATGGAGTTTTATAAGACAACTTTCGACGACAAGGGCTGGGACTTTATTTCCGTACCAGGTCTGTGGGAACTTAACGGCTACGGCGACCCTATCTACGTCAACTCCGGCTACCCTTGGCATAATCAGTTTAGAAACAATCCGCCCGAATTTCCCGTCGAAAACAATCATGTCGGCTCATACCGCCGCGAAATCGACATTCCGGCAGGATGGACAGGCAAACAGATTTTCGCACATTTCGGCTCGGTAACGTCAAATATCTATCTGTGGGTCAACGGACAGTTTGTCGGTTACAGCGAAGACAGCAAACTCGAAGCCGAGTTCGACATTACCAAATACCTCAAACCGGGCAAAAATCTGCTCGCTTTTCAGACTTTTCGGTGGTGCGACGGAACTTATCTCGAAGACCAAGATTTCTTTCGCTATGCCGGTGTCGGTCGAGATTGCTATCTCTATGCCCGTAACCAGATATGTATCAAGGATATACGCATAACTCCCGACCTTGATGCCGATTATCGAAACGGCAGCCTGAACATAGAAGTAAGTCTGTCCGCGTCAACAAAAGTTGATTTTGAACTTTTTGACGCCACAGGCAAAAGCGTCGCGTCGGCAAATTCTACAAACTCCGGCAAAAGCGCAAAATGCGTTTTCAACATCGACAATCCCGCAAAATGGACAGCCGAAACGCCTGAACTATATACCGTTATCGCTTCAATTCAAAGCGGCAAGGTACAGGAATTTATCCCGATTAAAACAGGATTCCGAAAAGTAGAAATCAAAAACAGTCAGTTGCTTGTTAACGGTAAACCGGTGATTATCAAGGGAGTAAACCGTCATGAATTAGACCCTAACAGGGGTTATGTCCTATCTCTCGAAAGGATGGTTCAGGACATTAAAATAATGAAAGAAAACAACATCAACGCTGTCCGTACGTGCCATTATCCCGACAACAACTTGTGGTATGAATTGTGCGACCAATACGGCATCTATCTTGTAGCAGAGGCTAATGTCGAATCTCACGGCATGGGATACGGCGATAGGACGCTTGCAAAGAACGCTTCTTACGCGAAAGCTCATCTCGAACGCAATCAACGCAACGTTCAGCGCAGTTTCAATCACCCCTCAATAATCATCTGGTCAATGGGCAACGAAGCCGGCTTCGGACCAAACTTCGAGACGTGCTACAAATGGATTAAAAACGAAGACCCAAGCCGTCCGGTGCAGTATGAACAGTCCGGCAAAAACGATTTCACCGACATCTATTGCCCGATGTATCTTGACTATAATAATTGCGAGAAATATTGCAGCAACAACCCTCCTAAACCATTGATACAGTGCGAGTACGCTCATGCTATGGGCAACTCGCAAGGCGGCTTCAAAGAATATTGGGACATCGTTCGCAAATATCCTAACTATCAGGGCGGTTTTATATGGGATTTCGTTGACCAGTCGATCCACTGGACAAATGCACAGGGCGTACCGATTTATGGCTACGGCGGAGATTTTAATGCTTACGATGCTTCACACCAAAATTTCTGCGACAACGGTTTGATAAGTCCCGACCGCATTCCAAACCCGCACACCGACGAGGTAGCGTTTTATTATCAGTCTGTTTGGGCTTCGGCGGCAAATTTGAAAAACGGCGAAATAACAGTCTATAACGAGAACTTTTTTCGCGACCTCTCAAATTATTACCTCGAATGGGCTGTGCTTGCCAACGGTTCGCCGATACGGTCGGGCATTGTTAACGACTTGAAGATTGCACCTCAACAGACTGCTAATCTGAAACTTAACTATGATCTAACCGCAATTCCGTCAGGTATGGAATTATTGCTCAATGTTTATTTCAAACTAAAAGCCAACGAGCCTTTGCTTCCTGCCGGTTATACTGTAGCGCGTAATCAGTTGATTATCAAGGAATCCAAAACGATTATGCCGTCTCTTGTCGAAAGTAAACCTTGTCTGAATTGTCAACCTGATGCCATAACGATTAAGGATAATGATGCACGTTACCTTATTGTATCAAGCAATAATGCTCATATTGAGTTCAATAAGTGGACAGGATATATGACCAAATATGAGGTTGGCGGCAAAAAATTACTCGCCGACGGGTCTGTTTTGAAACCCAACTTCTGGCGCGCACCAACCGACAACGATTTCGGCGCAGGACTGCAAAACAAATACCGCGTTTGGCGTAATCCGGTTATCAAACTGACAAAACTCAACAAAACCGTTACCGACGGCGTCGCTCAAATTAGTGCCGAATACGATATGCCGGACGTATCTGCCAAACTATCAATAGTTTATCTCATCAATGCCGACGGCGAGATTAAAGTAACACAAAAAATGACGGCCGACAAAGAAGCTAAAATTTCCGACATGTTCCGCTTCGGAATGAGGATGGCCATGCCGAGCGATTTTGACCGTATCGATTACTACGGTCGCGGGCCGATAGAAAATTACTCCGACCGTAATAACTCGGCGTTTCTCGGCGTCTATTCACAATCGGTTGATAATCAGCCATATCCGTATATTCGTCCGCAGGAAACAGGCACAAAATCAGACCTGCGTCGCTGGATACTCGTTTCGCTCTACGGCACCGCTCTCGAAATTACCGCCGCCGAGCCGTTCCTCGCGTCTGCGCTTCATTACACCGTCGAAGCCCTCGACGAAGGCGAATACAAACGTCAGTATCATTTTTCGGAAGTACCGAAGTCTCCGCATACCAATCTGTGTATCGATTATAAGCAGATGGGCTTGGGATGCGTCAACAGTTGGGGCGCGCTGCCGCTCGAAAAATACCGCGTGCCATACGGAGACTACGAGTTTACGTTTTTGATGAGGCCGGTAAAATACTGATATGCAGTTATATGACATCAATCAGGCGCTCGAAACGCTGAAAAAGGGAGGTATAATTCTTTATCCTACCGATACGGTATGGGGAATAGGTTGCGACGCCACCAACGACGCTGCCGTAAGACGTATTTATGCCCTCAAACAGCGTGTAGATACGAAAGCGATGTTAGTGCTGACCGATTCCGTCGCACGGCTTGAAACGTATGTTTCGGATGTTCCCGAAATAGCATACGACTTGCTTGATGCTGCCGTTAATCCCTTGACAATCATCTATCCCAAGGGACGTAATCTGGCTCCGTCGCTTTATGCAGCAGACGGTAGCGTGGGTATTCGCGTTACTAATGAGGAGTTTTCGCAGACTTTGTGCTACCGTTTTCGCAAGCCCATCGTCTCGACATCGGCAAACATCAGCGGTCGTCCGTCGCCGTCTAATTTCAGCGAAATATCGGAAGAAATTCGCTCCGGCGTCGATTACATCTGTTCATATCGCCGCGACGATACCTCAAAATGCGCCTCATCGGAAATAATCCGCCTCGGCGCAGGCAATCAGGTCGAGATAATCAGAGGCGCGACACGTTAAAAATTAAGAATTAAGAATTAATTCTTAATTTTTAACGAAGCGGTTTGATGGACTGCGCTGATTAGAAAGGTTTTAGTTTATAAAACACCAATACCGAATTATCGTCTTCCGTCATATCGTCCGTTATTTTTTTCTTTTCTCTCATCCAATCGGTTGTTATTTGCACCTCGCCTTTTTCTATTTGTTTTTTCCAATCCAGTAGCCTATCTATTGTCATTTCGGTAACGTTATAATCATCAAACGCAGCCATCGGAATCCCACATCCAAAACTCGTGCCGTCATATCCCGAACCTGATAGTAGCATATTTCCGGTTGACTTTGAATAAAAACCAAAAAAATAAAAATTCTGACTAAATGCAAAATGTACAAAATTATTATTTTCAGTCAAATAGCTTATTTCATAATAATTACTTTTATTTATGTATTCCTGCAAATTATCTCTCTTGTTTAATTTTTTAATGTCAAACGCATATTTTCCAAAATCGAATTTATAACGTGTTTGTAAGCCTTCGGAATTAACATTATATAATGTATTATACAATCGTGAAAAGAACCTGCATGAGTCGCCATAGTAATAATATGTGCCGCCTGATAAAAATCTTATTCTCGGCTTGTTAAAACCGGCTTGATTGTAAGGAAAGTAAGATTTGCGGATATTTGTAAGAGAATCAATTATATACAGGTTGTAATGCTGTTTGAATTTATCGCTGTTATCTCTGTAATTAGCATACAACGAATAACCGCTATCTAATGGCGCTACTCCCTCGACCCAAAAAGGAATCTTGGTTCTTGAAATAAATTTTCCGTTCATGTCATATCTCATTATCCAATATCCCATTAAATCGGTCAATACAAGATGCCGGTTTTTTCTATCAATATCGAAAAAGTCCAATTGAATATATTCTTTTGGTCCTTGTCCGACATCATTTATTTTGAAAAGATATTTACCGTTATCATCAAATACAAACAGGGAAGACGTCTGCATGTCCATTACGTAAATCCTGTTTTCAAAGACCTCTAACTTGTCGATTTTGCCAATCAAAGATTCGTCCGTCGATTCCAATTTGACAAACCTAAAAGTG
>JAITHS010000386.1 GCA_031279875.1 Tannerella sp. | reverse complement strand
CGCTTGTCGTTGCGCTTGTAAACCATACAACTTTCGGAACCGTTTCATCGACATTGATTATCGTATGCATTTTTATCCCGCCTTTGCGTTTGCCGTTGCTCGGATTGCGACCCGAACTTTCAAAAACCTCTACCTGTTTGCAATGGGCTAAAAACAAACAGGGCATTCGCAGTCCCGCAGGGACGACACTTTATTAACCGGCGACTTTAGTCTCCGGTTAGAGTAGTCATCATATCAACAATAGTCCCGCATGGGACGACACTTGGTTACGCTGCTTGAAGGGTTTGTAGCTTTAAAACCACTGCAAGGGTTTAATGACGAATGCCCTGTCCGTCATGGCTTCGGGCTAACGCCGCAAGCGGTTTAAAATAGCCGCACTTTTCTGCCAATCTCGCCGAACCACAAGACTAACGATGTTATGCCGATAATTATTCCCCAATCGACTCCTTTAAGAGGTGTAACATTAAACATCTCACCGCCAACGGTTACTATAAGCCACTGACCGACAAGGATTACCGCCGCAATTAACAGAAATCCGCTGCTCTTACCGATGTTGGCGAAAGCAGACTTTCCGGTCATGAAGGCTTTGGCGTTGAACATGTTCCAAAACTGTAACATAACAAAAATTGTAAAAAACAGTGATAATTCGTAAGGGCTTAATCCGTTGCCTTGATTGAAATTAAAGTAGTTTTTGGCAAAATCGTCGAAACGAAATTGGGTCAGGTCGCTGATTTCGGCGTGTTTGAAATACTGCACCAAGCCGAAAAGTAACAGGACAAAGAATATCCCGACGCCTAAAATGCCGCGCCACATCGGTTTTGAGATGATGAAGTCGTCTGTTTTGCGTGGCTTGTCGTGCATTACTTTTTCGTTTGGGGGCAGCGAGGCGAGCGCGAGGGCGGCGAAAGTATCCATAATCAGATTTACCCACAGCATTTGTGTAACGGTCAACGGCGATTCTGTTCCCAAAAAGGCGCCTATCAGCACTATGATACATGCGGCGACGTTGATTGTCATCTGGAAGAGAATAAAACGCTGAATGTTCTGATACAGAGAGCGTCCCCACATCACGGCACGGGTGATGCTGCCGAACGAATTATCCAATATTGTGATATCGCTCGCTTCTTTTGCTACGCTTGTGCCGTCGCCCATCGAGAGACCTACTTGTGCCTGATTGAGCGCCGGAGCGTCATTAGTGCCGTCGCCTGTTACGGCTACTACTTGCCCGCGTTGCTGCAAGAGGTCAACCAAACGTTGTTTGTCCATCGGGCGGGCGCGAGATACGATTTTTAAGTCGAGGATGATTTTAGATGCGTCATCATCGGTCATTGCCGCAAATTCTGTGCCGGTAATATGATGATTATCAGGCTCATTGTTTTGCCATAAGCCTATTTGCCGTCCGATTTCCTTTGCCGTACCCGGAGTGTCGCCGGTAACGATTTTCACATCAATACCTGCGCTGATAGAATCTCTTACCGCGTTGGGAACTTCCGCACGGACAGGGTCGGAAATAGCTACTATGCCGAGAAAATTGAGAGTTGAGAGTTGAGAATTGAGAGTTCCTTCCTTGATATAATCTTTTTCATCGTCGAGAATGGCGTAAGCAAAACCGAGTGTTCGCATAGCTTTATTTTGATATTCAAGGAGTTGAACGTCTATTTTTTCTTTTGATACGGGACTGTTTTTACACAATGAAAACACTATTTCGGGCGCGCCTTTTACATACAGTACTTTTTTGCCCAACAACGGCGAATTGACAATGGTAGCCATATATTTGCGCTCGGTCGAGAATGTCAGTTGTTCAACAATAGTGGCATTTTCGCGTAGCGGCAGATAATTCACTCCTTTTTCGTTGAGCCAAAGCAACAGCGCGCCTTCGGTGGGATTGCCGAGCGCTTTGATTTTATTCGGGTCGGAATAATCTAAAAAAGCCGTTGAATTAACGGCGATACCTTCGTTAATAACGTCTGCCGAACCGTCAAAAAAATTACAGTCATAGACTTTCATTTGGTTTTGCGTCAGCGTGCCGGTTTTGTCGGTACAAATAACGGTTGCGGCGCCCATCGTTTCGCAGGCGTGCATCTTGCGAACAAGATTATTAGTAGAAAGCATTCGCTTCATACTTAATGCCAAACTTAAAGTAACCGACATCGGAAGCCCTTCGGGAACGGCAACTACAATCACGGTTACGGCTATCATTACGGTTTGGAGGAAAAACGAGCCGAAATCAATAAAGTCGAACCCAACGCCCGAATGCTCAACGAAATACCACACCAACCGCCCGATAACTATCAGCGCGGCAATGGCATAACTTGCTTTGGTAATCAAATCGGCTAATCCGTCAAGTTGCTTATTAAGAGGCGTTTCGACGCTGCTGTCAATCTGCGCTCCTTCATATACTTTGCCGTATTCCGATGCGTCGCCTACTTTCAGTATTCGCATAACGCCGTGTCCGTCGGCAACTGTTGTGCCTTTCATCGCATGATTTGACGGATAGGTGGCGTCGCGGTCGAAAGCTTCTTCTACAACCGTTTTGCGACATACCGGCTCGCCTGTGAGCGTTGATTCGTTGATTTGCAGCGATACGGCTTCGAGCAACTCGCCGTCGGCAGGAATTTCTTCGCCCGTTTCCACAATCACTATGTCGCCCACAACTACTTCTCGTTTAGTGATTTGACAAATATTACCGTTGCGGATTACTTTTACTAATGTATCGTCGTTTACTTTGTTTAGCACCTCAAATTTTTTGTTCGCGCTTTGTTCAAAGAGAAATCCCACTACCGTAGCCAATAAAACGGCTATCAAAATGCCCGCAGGTTCAAAAAACACGCTCGCCGGTTTGCCTGCACCCCAAAATTCGTAGCACGACACTCCGACCGATAACACTAACGCTATCAGCAAAATAACGATGATAGGGTCGGTAAATTTCTCTAAAAAGTCTTTCCACCACGGGTCTTTTGCGGGTGGTGTCAAGACGTTTTCGCCGTACTTTTTGCGGCTTTCAATGATCTGGGCATCAGTAAGCCCGGTGAAATGATGGTTTTGTTCCATAAATTTTATTTAATAATTAAAAAAGTCTTTTCAAAATAGCCTAAAAAAAGCGTATAAAATTGGTTTACACGCATTTTTTGTTTGTAATAAACACTGCAAAGATAAGAATTTTTTATCGAAACCGCAATAACTGTTTAAGTTATTATAAATAGCCTTGACTAATTTGCAGTCAGACTGCAAATCGGTCGCAAAGGTACGTAAAAAAATTAAGGGGACGAGGGAACGAGGGGACGAGGGGCGAGGGGCGAGGGGACGAGTTTTTTTTATTCAACTGCATCATTGCGAGGACGTTAACGTACAGGGCATTCGTCATTGCGAGGTACGAAGCAATCCGGAAAAAAGAACGCAGGATTGCTTCGGTTCTACCAATGACGGACGTAAGCTCCAAACCGCTTGCAGGGTTTAAAACCACTGCAAGGGTTCGTGGTACCGTCATCCCATTTCGTTTGATTGTATCATTCCTGCTCGCAATGACGGACGTAAGCTCCAAACCGCTTGCAGGGTTTAAAACCACTGCAAGGGTTTTGGGTACCGTCATCACTTATTGTTTGGGGCTATCATTCCTGCTACCAATGACGAAAGCTCTGTCTGTTGTTGGTAATGTTCATGATACAATCCCCAAAACGTGTAAACCAAAATTTCAAAGAACGCTTGTTATTGATGTAAAAAGTTCTCTATTCGCGTTCTCGTAT
>JAITHS010000380.1 GCA_031279875.1 Tannerella sp. | reverse complement strand
CATCGGCGGGTAAGACTGTTGCCGTCAGTTGTCCTTTGGAGCCGACTTTGACCGACATCGATGGCCTGTCAATAGTAACGCCCGACGCACGAACTATGACCGTTACTTTTACCGTATCCGTAAAGCCGTCGCGCGGTGTTCTGACGATGACGTCGGTGGTACCTTTGCCGATAGCCGTTACTAATCCGTCATTGTCAACCGTAACGGCATTAGTGTTGGCGCTCTCCCATGAATAGCGCTTAACGGTAGCATTTTCGGGAGTTACTATCGCGTTAAGAGTTTCGGTCTGACCTATTTCGAGTATCAGCGTTTCGGTATTCGCCATAACGCCGTTTACTCGCACTTCCTTTTGTTCTTCCGTATCGGCATCACAACCCGTCAGACAGGCTGCAACATATAGCCATAAAAAGTTTTTCTTCATCGTTTAGTTTGTTTTGACGATGCAAAGTTAATAAAAATTTTGGAGATTATACAACTAACCGTCTATTTCTTCGAGGATTTGTTTTACATCCTCATCTGCTTTAAACAGTTTGTCTTTACATAGTTTTATCAGTCCTGTTGCTTCCTTAACTTTTGCCGACAGGATATCGACGTCGAGTTCGCCGCGTTCTATTTCTTCTACTATAACGCGCAGTTTTTCAACGGCTTCGGAGTAAGATATTTTCTTTTGTTCCATAATATTATTTTTTTGATTGATAAGCCTTATAGAAATCGGGGATACCGTATCCGCACTCTACGTCGGGACGGTCGTTACGGTCGGCGGTATTTCTGATTAGTTGCATCAGTTCGGTATTTTTAAGCAGCGGCAAGGCTTGCCACAAGCAAGCCGCCATGCCTGCTACTGCGGGAGCCGAAAATGATGTGCCGGCAGAATAACGGATATCGCCGTCGGCGTCAAAAAGGCATACGCCCGAACCTAATGCCGTTACGTCGGGTTTGATACGATAATCGGCAGTCATGCCAATCGAACTGAAGCCGCTTCTTGTACCGTCATCATTGATGCTGCCTACCGACAGGATATTTTCGACGTCGGCAGGAAAAACTATCTTTGACCACTCTTTATTGCCTTCGTTGCCTGCGCTTGTAACTACCAACAAACCCTTTTCGGCGGCTTTCGCGGCTACTTTTGAGATAAACGCCGAATATCCGTTAAGGTCTTCATTAGTGTAATAATCGGGAAAACTGTCATAACGGAAGTATCCTAACGACGATGATATTATATCAACGCCGAAACTGTCGGCATATTCGACTGCCGCCGCCCAGAAATCTTCTTCTACGGGGCTTTCGCTTTCGGACTGTTCGCTTTTGATAAGCAAATATGAGGCTTCGGGCGCCGTTCCGGTCATAATGCCGGGCAAGTTTGCGGCAAGACACGAGAGTGCTTTTGTGCCGTGATTATCTTCACAAAAGACGCTTCTGTCGGGCGTCGCAACGTTATGAGTTCCGAGCAAACGCATTGATGCAAAGGCTTCTATCCTGTCCGCATTAGCAAAACCAGCATCAACAACTGCTATTTTCATTCCTTTTCCGCGATAGCCTGCTTCGTGAAGTTTAACGCCGTTAAGCATCGTAATCTGCTCTAAGGCATATCCGTACGGACTTTCGAGCAATGTATCGTTGGGCGCAAGGCGCGATGTGTCGTCGGTGCAGGGGCGCGGCGCTTCCATAGCGGTTGCCGTGCGGACGCATTTGATGGAGTCAACAAACGGAAGTAACGCAAGTTGACCGACGGAAATACTGTCAACACATTCTACCACAACCGTTTTCATCCATCGGCTTTGCACTACATAGCGGCATCCGATAGACGTTATCGCGTCGATATACTGTTGAGAAACGGGCAGGTCGGAAGCGTCGGGATACGCTTCGCGCAACATACGCCTCTCAACGGCTTCGGGCGACAGATAATCTTCTGCCGACGTTTCCATATAAGCCGCCGAGCCTTTGTCTTTGAGATAGACGCGATAGCAGGCGTTTTCGTCGGCAAGCAGGGAGGGAATATTAAGTGTAAAAACGACACTTAATAACGTCATCCGCGTCAAACAATGTTTAAGAAATCGGCAGTTCACGTTTCAAACTTGTACGTAATGATATCAGTGTTTCCGTTTCCGTAACGCCGTCGATTTCCTGTATCTTACCGTTAACTAACTCCATAAGATGCTCATTATCACTGGCATACATCTTCAACAGCATGGTGTAAGGACCTGTCGTGTAGTGTATCTCGACTATTTCGGGAATACTTTCGAGTTTCGGCACCACATCTTTGTACATTGAGCCGCGTTCGAGTTTCACTCCGATATAAGTGCAGGTATTGAAGCCCAGCACTTTGGGGTTGATATTAAACCCTGAACCTATAATCACGTTAGCGTCGATGAGTTTCTGTACTCTCTGGTGAATAGCGGCGCGCGACACACCGCACGCTTCTGCCACATCTTTAAAAGGTATCCTCGCATTCTTGGAAATGATACCTATTATTTGGCGGTCTAACTTGTCAATTTTTTCATTTTCGGATTTCTCCATAACTTTTTGTATTAAAAAACGCGCAAAAGTAAGCATTTTTTTCAAAGTTTGCAAATATCATAATAAAGTTGTACCTTTGCATTTGCAAAAAAATAATTTGAAATGGAAACATTACAACGAAAATACGAATGCGACACAGAAACACAGAATAAAATTGTGTTTATGACTTACATAATTACAAAATTCGCTCGCGCTTATAAAATGAGTAAACCCGATGCTTATCTGTATCTGAAAAAATACGGAGGATTAGACTATTTAAACGAGTTCTGGTGGACTTTACATGTCGAAGATACATATTGGTCATTAGGAGCATTATATTCGGAATGTTATAAAAACGGAGGAATACGATGAAAGTATATCATGGCAGTTATATTGCAGGAAAGGTTTTTATGTTACCACTCTTCGCGAACAAGCCGAAACATGGGCAAAAAGAAAAGCGAAAGATAATAATACCGAAGCCGTTGTTACCGAGTTTGAATTTGCAGAACATTTTTATAATGACAAATTTCTGAAAACTTTACGATTTGAAGGCTATTCGGAAGAATGGCTTGATTTTGTGGTTCTTAACCGAAAAAATTATTCGGAACAACCGGTACACGATTACGATATGGTAGAAGGCCCTGTTGACGATGATAAAATAGCCGCTCGGGTTGATGAGTATTTGGAAGGTATTATTTCAAAAGAACAATTTATCGAAGAACTTACATACTATCCTTCTCAACAAATATGTTTTTGTACAATGCGGTCTTTGCGAGCGTTGTCACTCTCAAAGAGCAGAATTGACAGTGCAATGTATCATATTGACAGCGAAGTATTACTTGCTTTGATGAAAGATTACGGAATGTCCGAATTAGAAGCCGCCGACATTTATTATACATCCGAAACATATATCAAACTCACTGACGAAACTACCGAATTGTATAAAAAAACATGGACGGAGATTTATGAAATATTAAAAATAAATTTGTACCTTTGCGGCGATTTTCGTTAAGTAAATTTTTTTATGGCATTAATAAACGAACATTTTTTATCATTACCCGACAGTTATCTGTTTTCCGAGATAGGGCGCAGAGTCAATGCGTAT
>JAITHS010000347.1 GCA_031279875.1 Tannerella sp. | reverse complement strand
CTTCCGCCCGAATACCACTCGTCTTCAGGCACTTCTACTTTCATTTTCTTGTCGGTGTTATCGTCGTAACACGATGTTATCATCATTAATAATAATGATGATATGAATAAAGTTTGTTTCATCACTTAACAATTGCGTTTTGTGCTTTGGCGAGGGCAGCGTCGAGGGCTTCGCAGGCTTCAATGGCTTCGCCTACTTTTGGGTCGGAATAGTTAAGAACGAACGGACGCGGCATTGCGTTAATTTTGGCTATACATGCCGTAAGAGCCTCACGTACAGCCTTATCTGCCGCCTCATCCACACTCTGTACGAAAGCGCTCACAGACGTTGTAGTCGGCGAAGTAGCGCTCATAGCACCGAAGTAAGCATACTGAACGCCTGTGATATTGTCAATAAAATCCTGAATCGAATTGTAAGCGTGTGGCGATTCGATATAATCTTCGTTTTCGCCGTTATATGGCGCGCCGATTTTGGAGTTGCCTACTTCATCGACAATAGTCCTGCAACCGGCTATTATCTGTTCGCTGCCGAGAGTAACTGTTTTCCATCTACTTCCGGCAAAACCGGCCAATTCCATCTGTTCGCCGAAATTATCTTCCGGTTCCATCTCTGCGTCTTCGAGAATAGATTGCTTGGCTGACGATACGGCGTCAATCCCCGCCCATGCCGCTTCGAGGCGACAGCAGTTGATAGTCAAGTCTTTACCTACGGCGACAGCATAATGCAACTCTTTCTCCGTTATATCCGCCGCACGTCGCGATTGACCTTCGCGGAAGATGATATACTCCAAACCGTGATAGCCTACCAAACCGTTGTTGAGGTTGGCAATAGTGTTTTCGATGTCGGACATCATTTTGTCGTTTTCAAGTAAGTTTTCGAGTTGCGTTTTGTCGAGAGGCCAAGTGTCGATGTGTGGGTCGATGTTATAACTCGACGCCGCTCCGAACAGAAATGCCTCGCTCCATTCCCAGTATTGACGCGATACTTTCCACTCTGCACACGCTTTTGTAACGTTGGCATCGGTCGGCGATTGCAAGAGCGCTTCGAGAGCCGCTTCAAGCAAAATAGAACGGTCGGCAAGATTTTTGTAAATCGGCAGAACAACCGACTTAACATACTCTTTATTAACTGTTTGTAACTTCTTTTCCTTGTCCGACAGCGTTGCTTCATTGTCGGAATCGCTGCAGTTGGCAAGGTTAATGACTATTGCCGTTGCTGCAAAAATGTTTAAAATTTTCTTCATTTTGTTTGTAATTTTTTAATTTGACATTTAATTTACATTTATATTTACATTATGTTTGCATTATGTTTACATTATGTTGACATTTACTTAAAGAATCCTGCCCATGCTACTCCAAGCGAGACAGACGGTTCGTTATTATATTGAGACGTATAAAAGCGCTTCGAAAATTCTCCTTTTATAACTATTTCATTTAAAGGATAATAATTAAATCCGACAGCCATTCGTTTTTTGCCGCACCAGCCGTAATCCATTATTTCATCTTCTACTTGCGCCATCGAATCATAATATTCATAACGTCCGAATATATACAGCCGTCGTTCGTGGGCAACCGTGCCGCGCCGTAACGATAACACATCATATCCCGCTTCCAGACCCGTCGCTACGGCATCGGAAGCAACTGCTGTCTTTGGCGATGGCGACGCAGCAGGCATACTCTTATTGAACTTTGTAATTATATCGGAATCATCCAAATGCGCCCAGTCGAAGTTGCCGCGCACAATCAGCGAAGCGTTACGATACTGAAAATCAAACGTTCCAATCGTTACGGCACCTTTATAGTCCTGATATTTAGTGTTTTTAGTTAGAGAATTATTAAAACTGTGTCCGTAATAACCCGTCATACCGAGCCGCAGTCCGCGAACGGAATAGTTGTCCACCCGCAGCAAACCGGCATACGAGTTGGCAATCTTAAACTCATACGGACTGCCTGCGCCGCCGCTTATAAAGCCCTCAGAATCAAATCTGTCGGCATCTAATCCGGGCAAGAATTGTGCTTCATATCGCCATGAACGCCACCGTCCCCAGATGCTAATGCCTGTTTCATGCCACGTGCAGGGAAAAATCGTGTTCTCGCCTTCGGGACGAAAAACGGTGAAAAACTCCGTCGGCAAATGATACTGATTAGTCATCCCGACCGGCACAATAATATGTCCGGCACGAATATTGAGCGCCGAAGAGAACGATTTTTGCAGCCAGAACTGCTCCAAAGCCACTTCACCGCCACGTTCAATCTCGTTTTCATACTCACCTGTCTCTTCGGCTTCCATCTCAACAGCGCTTTCGGTACCGCCGTGTTCAAACTCTATCTCGCTGCCGAAAGTCCACCCCTTACCAAAATAGTACCCTACATAAAATACCGCGTGAGGGATGTCGAAACGCCCGTGACTGTCGTCGTGGCGGTATTTCGTCGCATTAGTGTAGCGTTGCCACCGGTCGCTGTAGAAATTGCGTGTATAAGACGCCTCTCCATACCCGCCTAAGGTCAGAGCGGGTATGGAATCGGCGTTAACAACCTGCATTTCAGTGATAAATATTAATAAAACAAATAAGAATTTTCGCATGTCTGTGTCGTATAAAAAGGTCTCTAAAACCGCCGCAAAGGTACTGCCTTTCGCACAACCCCGCAATCCCTATTAGTGGGGATTTTTGATGCAAATATCCCTATTAATGGTTAGTGGTTAGTTGAGAGTTGAGAGTTGAGATGACGGTACCTTAAACCCTTGCAGTGGTTTTAAACCCTGCAAGCGGTTTGCAGAAAGCAGAAAGCAGAAAGCAGAAAGCAGAAGGCAGAAAACGGTACCACGTCATTGGTAGGTAGTGTTTCCGTTAAATTTTTTTTGAAAATTTGAGGACAACCATTTTTTTT
>JAITHS010000306.1 GCA_031279875.1 Tannerella sp. | reverse complement strand
CCATCTGTCGCGCCTATTACTATTGTTTCGGCTGTACCGTCAAACAGTTTGCTGTCGTGCGGTATTCGTCCGTAACGGTCGAAAACAATCCTTACCGGCGATTTTCCGACCCAATGGCTTACTTTAAGCGACGGATTATCAAGTATTGCCGTGTTTGTTCCTACCATAATGGCCTGAACATCAGAACGTAACTTGTGAACCAGCATTCGTGTCAGCGTTGACGACAGTTTGACGGGCGGTTCCGACCTGTCGTTTCTGATTTTATCGACAAAGCCGTCGGCACTTTCCGCCCACTTTAATATAATGTAAGGTCGTCGTTTGGTGTGAGCCGTAATAAAATACTTGTTAAGAGCCTTCGCTTCACTCTCCATGACGCCCGTAACGACTTCGATGCCGGCTTCTCGAAGCATCTTCACGCCTCGTCCCGCTACTGCCTCAAAAGGGTCTTCGCAGGCTATTACTACTCGCGGTATCTGCTTTTCGATTATAAGTTGAGCGCAGGGAGGCGTCTTACCGTAATGAGAGCACGGTTCGAGATTGACGTAAAGAGTTGATTCTTTGAGCAATGATTCATCTTTAACGGACGCTATGGCGTTGACTTCGGCATGAGCCTCTCCATATCGACGATGAAAGCCTTCGCCGATAATCAACCCATTATGTACAATAACAGCGCCTACCATAGGATTTGGCGCCACATTTCCTGCACCGTGCGATGCAAGTTCAAGACAGCGTTGAATAAAATTCATCTCTTAAATATTTCGTACCTTTGCCCCATGAAACAAACGCAACAATTTATCAATAACGAATTACAAGACCTCTATCCGCCGGATGAGATACGCTGGTTTATCCGTCTGATACTTGAACATGTCTGCGGAATGTCGCATACGGAACAAATTTTGCGCAAAGATAGCATAATTTCGTCGGATGACAAAGAAAAAATCAAAAAAATCGTCTCTCGTCTTGTCCGGATGGAGCCGTTTCAGTACATTATCGGCGAAACGGTATTTTGTAATCTGTTGCTACATGTCAGCCCCGCAGTTCTTATTCCTCGTCCCGAAACGGCCGAATTGGTCAATATCATTATTAAAGACGCAAAACGGCAATCGACAGTCAACATCCTCGATATAGGTACCGGAAGCGGATGTATCGCTATTGCCCTTGCCTGTTCGTTGCCACACGCAATTATCTCTGCGATAGACGTTTCGCTTGATGCCATCGCTACGGCAAAAGCCAACGACGCGAATAATCATATCAATTTTCAAACATGCGACATCCTTGATTCCGCCGCCGCGTTGAATATGTTTCTCGTTGAAAATTTCGATATCATTGTTAGCAATCCCCCTTACATTACCGAGTCGGAGAAATCCGCAATGTCGGCTAATGTGCTTGATTATGAGCCGTATATCGCGCTTTTTGTGCCTGACGACAATCCTTTGATGTTTTATGAGCCTATTGCCCGTTTCGCGAAAGCCAAACTGAAACCTGTCGGCAAACTATATCTCGAAATTAATCCTCTTTTCGTTACCGAATTGAAAGAAATGCTTGAAAATCATGGATTTAAAACCATAGAATTACTTAAAGATATAAACAGTAAATACCGTTTCATCACAGCCTCAATGAGTTAAGCGCCATGTTGTTCTCTAATCTCCACTCGCCTTATTTTTCCGCTTATAGTTTTGGGTAGTTCGGCAACAAACTCTACTATTCGCGGGTATTTGTAGGGGGCGGTAACTTGCTTGACATGTTCTTGAATTTCTTTGACGAGGGCGTCGCCTGCTTGGTCGCGATATTCCTTTGATAATACGATAGTTGCTTTCACGATCTGACCGCGTATTTCGTCGGGAACGCCGGTTATGGCGCATTCAACGACGGCAGGATGCGTCATCAAGGCGCTTTCGACCTCAAAAGGCCCTATCCGGTAGCCCGAACTTTTGATTACATCGTCAGCGCGACCTACAAACCAGTAGTAGCCGTTTTCGTCGCGCCACGCCACGTCGCCGGTGTAGTAAATGCCGTCGTGCATTGCTTCGTGCGTCAGTGCGGGATCGCGGTAATATTCTTTAAATAAGCCTATTGGCTTGTTGGCAGTGCGGACTACAATCTCACCCTGTTCGCCGTCTTCCGCCCTTGTGCCGTCGGGACGAAGCAAATCAACGTCGTATTGCGGATTAGGCAGTCCCATAGAGCCGGGTTTGGGCGTAGTCCAAGGGAAAGTGCAGATAGTCAGCGTCGTTTCCGTTTGCCCGAAACCTTCCATCAGTTTGATACCGGTAAGGTTGAGAAAAGCGTCGTAAACGGCCGGATTGAGCGCCTCGCCTGCTATTGTGCAATAACGAAGCGACGAGAGGTCGTATTTCGACATGTCTTCGCGTATGAGGAAACGGAAGATGGTGGGAGGTGCGCAAAGTGACGTAATGTGGTAATTTTGAATCATTTGCAGAATATCGGCGGGAGTAAACTTCTCATGGTCATAGACAAAAACCGTTGCTCCGGCGAGCCATTGTCCGTAAAGTTTGCCCCACACTGCTTTGCCCCAACCTGTATCGGCTATCGTCAAGTGCAGACTGTCGTTGCCGAGATTATGCCAGAAACTGCCCGTCGTGATATGCCCCAGCGGATAAAGACAGTCGTGGATAACCATCTTTGGTTGACCGGAAGTGCCTGACGTAAAGTACATTATCAATGTATCGTCGTTATTATTGACAAAAGCGGGTCTGACGAATTTTGGGGCTTCGTTGATGCCTTTATGAAAATCGCTAAAACCTTCCGGCACCGACGGGCCTATGCTGACAAGCGTTTTGACGGTCGGCGATTCCGGCATCGCTTGACGGATATGGTTGAGGACTGTTTCTTCGCCCGTACACACAATCATCTTAATATCAGCCGCATTAGCACGATAAACAATATCTTTTTTAGTTAAAAGATGTGTTGCCGGAATAACCACAGCGCCGAGTTTGTGTAGCGCGATAATCGAGAACCAGAACTCTTGACGGCGTTTGAGGATGAGCATCACCATATCTCCGCGCCCGATGCCGAGTGATTGAAAATACGATGCCGTGCGGTCGCTGTAATCTTTTATCTCTGAGAAAGTAAAATCGCGATGTTCGCCGCAGTCGTTAGTCCAGCAGAGCGCTTTTTTGTCGGGTGCTTCTGCCGCCCAAACGTCCACAACGTCGTATCCGTAGTTAAAATTCTCCGGCGGAGTGATCCGGAAATTCTCTTTAAAATCGTCTTGCGAGACAAATGTAGTCTGTTTTAGAAATCTTTCTAACATAAGTATTTAATCATTAAAGGATTAGCGCTAAAAACTTTACTTCTCGCCCGTCGAGAGCTTTCATTCCGTGTGGCAGCAGGGAGTTGAAATAGATGCTGTCGCCTTCTTCGAGGATGATGTCTTTTCCGTTGATTTGCAACAACATACGTCCGCTAACGATATAGTTGTATTCCTGTCCTTCGTGAGTATTGCGATAAACAGGCTCATCGTCGGGTTTGGGATGCACCGTAACCATAAAGGGGTCGGCTTTGCGATGCGAAAAACCTGCCGCAAGCGACTGATACTTATACGCTTTCGTTCTTTCGACCGACACGCCTTTGCCTGCGCGAGTAACAAAATATGTGTTCATCTTCGGTTCGTCGCCAAACATGAGAGTTGTCAGTTCAATGCCATAAGTTGCTGATATTCTGTGTAATATACTGACGGAGATGTCTTTTGTCCCGCTTTCGAGCAACAGATACTCGTCGGGAGAGATGTTGCATACTGTCGCAATCTCTTCTACGCTGATTTCCAGCACATCACGAAGTCCGTTAAGTCGTTCGGCTATGTGTTTGATTGCTTCGTTCATCTGATTTTAGTTGAATTAGTTTGTGT
>JAITHS010000250.1 GCA_031279875.1 Tannerella sp. | reverse complement strand
CTTTCTGATTGATAGAGAATTGAAAATCTCTAATTCATCAATGTGTTTGGTTTTGATAGAATCTTCTATCCACCATATAATCTGCTCCTTTGTCGTTTGTTGTTTTTTTTGGGGCGTTTTGGGCGTTTTGTCAATACCCTGTATAGGGTTTTCCAACATCGAAATGTACTCCTTACATAAAGTTTCCAAATTATTGCAAGTATGTCTTCCCGCATTTCTGATATTTAAGAAAGACTCGCCGCTTTCATAGTATTCAATAATATCTGCAAGTGATTTGAAGCGCTCATTATAACAACAATTACTTGTTCGGACAGATATTTTATTATTGTCCAACAAGTTTTTTATTGTAATATTTTTCAAATCCTTTCTTAACATTTTATTACGTTGTTCGCCGCAAAAGTACAAAGAATTTTTAAATTTGCAAAATAAACCGTAACTTTGCGGCAAAATTTTAAAAAAAAATATGACACCAACGCCGTACAAGATGTCAATCAACGTTCGGGATTTTGAGCATCAAAACCAATATGCCGACATATATCGGCAGTATGAAACGCTTGTGAGCAACAATGCGCCGGAGTTTATCAACGCGGCGCGCGGGCAGGCGTACAACGATTTTTGCCATAACGGTTTTCCGTCGCTAAATGATGAAAATTACCGGCATACCGACGTCGGTGAAGCGTTTGCGCCCGATTTTGGCCTGAATTTTAACCGTATCCCGACTTCCGTTAATCCGGCGGATGTGTTTTGCTGCGACGTGCCTAACATGAGTACACAACTGTATTTTATTGTAAATGACACATTTAAAGAAACCGTGAAGCAATCGTTTTCGTTGCCCGACGGGGTCTTCGCAGGAAGTATGCGTAAGTTTGGCGAAAAACATCCCGACATTGCCGCTCGCTATTACGGAAAGGCGGCAGCAACCGATACCGACCCGATTGCTGCGCTCAATACGATGCTGGTTCAGGACGGTTTTGTTCTATATATACCTGCTAATGTGGCTGTTGAGCGTCCGTTTCAGTTGGTCAACGTGTTTCGCAGCAACGTTGATGTTATGGCAAACCGGCGCATGATGATTATCCTCGAAAAAGGCGCACGAGCTAAACTGCTTGTTTGCGACCATACTATGGATAGCGTTAAATGTCTTGCTAATCAGGTAGTTGAGATATTTGCGGCTGAAAATGCAACTTTCGATTATTACGACCTCGAAGAAAGTTCTACGGAAACGACCCGATTTTCGTCTGTTTACGTTAATCAGGATGCAGGTTCAAATGTGCTTGTAGATGCTATCACGCTCAATAACGGACTGACACGCAATGACTTCCGTATTATGCTTAACGGTGAGAACGCAGAAACGACCCTTTGCGGAATGTCGGTTTCGGATGGCGTCCAACATGTTGATACATACACACATATCACTCACAACGCTCCGAGATGTCGCTCTAATGAACTGTTTAAGAACGTTTTAAACAACAGTTCGACAGGTATTTTCAACGGAAAGATACTTGTTCTTGAAAAAGCCTGCAAGACAGAGGCTTATCAAACAAATCGCAATCTATGTCTCACCCGCGAAGCCCGCATGTTCGGGATGCCTCAACTTGAAATTTATACCGACGATGTACGCTGCTCGCACGGCATGGCAACAGGGCAAATTGATGAGCAGGCGCTTTTTTATATGCAGGCTCGCGGCATATCACGTGAAGAAGCTAAAATGATGTTAAGCATAGCCTTTACGTCGGATGTGATAGCCTATATCCGACTTGATGCGCTCAAAGATCGTATGCGCTATTTGGTCGAAAAACGTTTTCGCGGCGAGCTGGCACAGTGTCGCGGATGCCTTTCGCGAATGCCTTAAACATAAAAACAATATTTAACCCAAATTCAAAATCCTCAAATTCAAAATTTAAGATGAAAACAGTAAAATTTTTTTCCGTATTATTATTATCGCTCTCGGCGTGTACAACAATCTTTAAGCCGACTGACGATGTCTCGAAATGTTTTGATGCAAAGTACATTAAAACAGTTATGAACAAAGCTGCCGAATGGCAAATAGCACATCCCAAGCACAGTCAGAAAGACTGGACTAACGGCGCGTTCTATGCCGGAATGTTTGCCGCGTGGGAGACAACCAAATCCGACGCTATCTATAACGCCATGCACGCTATGGCGGCAGATTCCAACAAATGGCGTCTTGCGCGACGATGGTATCATGCCGACGACCATGTCATAGCCCAAACTTATATCGACCTCTATCGCGAAAGCGCTAAAAAAGAGCCGGTTATGTTGCAGGCTATTACCGACACGATGCGCAAATTCCTTATCGAACCGTATCCTGTAAGAGGTATTGAGATTATCAAATGGTGGTGGTGCGATGCGCTGTTTATGGGTCCCCCGACGATGGTCAAACTGAGTATGACGACCGGCGACAAATCGTTTATGAAATATAGCGACGTATGCTATCACGAGTGTTACGACCTGCTGTATAACAAAGAAGAACATCTTTTTGCCCGCGACCTTAACTATGTCATCAAAGGCGACAGTAAAGACCGCTTTGAAAATAACGGTAAACGTATCTTCTGGTCTCGCGGCAACGGCTGGGTGCTGGGTGGCTTGGTGCGTATCCTCAAAGAATTGCCTGCCGACTATCCCGAACGTCCTTTCTATGAGACTGTTTATAAGGAGATGTGTGCAAAAATCGTTGATATTCAGCAGGCCGACGGCTTATGGCGCGCCAGTTTGCTTGATCCCGAAGCATACCCCGGCGGTGAAGTTAGCGGTTCGGGTTTCTTTTGTTATTCTTTGGCATGGGGAGTCAACAACGGACTGTTAGACGCCGCTACATACGCGCCCGCAGCCAAAAAAGCATGGGCAGGACTGAACCGCTGCGTAGCCGAAGACGGTAGAGTAGGGTGGGTACAGCCTATCGGCGCCGACCCGCGTAAAAACTTCGGCGCCGACAGCTGGGAAGTCTATGGCACCGGTGCTTTCCTCCTCGCCGGCAGCGAGATAATCAAAATGAAAAAGTAGAGACGGAGCGCACGCTACCCAAACCCTTGCAGCGGTTTTAGAACCCTGCAAGGGTTTATATCAGTCTGCCCTGCTCATCAGCAGTTTGCCGTGTTTGATTCCTTTGATGGATACAAGGCGGTCGGACAGTTCGGTAAGCCGTTGTGCCGTGCCGGTTACGGTCGCTACATGCAGACAGCACGCTTCGTTGAGATAATACTGCGATGATGAAAGAATGACATTGACATACTTCTGCTGCACTTCGTCGATGCGTAGTGATATATCTTTGCGACCGGTATCATACATTATTATAATAGAGCCGGCTACGATGTTGTTGCACTGCCATTTTTTCT
>JAITHS010000372.1 GCA_031279875.1 Tannerella sp. | reverse complement strand
CAGTAGTCATCGGATTGTGTTGTAGATGCTCGCAAAAGTTTCGCCCCTTATCGGGACGACGCATTATTGCTCGGCGGGTTGTTCGGCCGGTTGCTCTGTCGGCTGGGCTGCCGGTTGTTCGGCCGGTTGTGTTGCCGGTTGTTCGGTCGGCTGGGCTTGTGTGCCGAAGCCATCAGGCATTACGGGCTGCTGCATCGGGGCAGCGGCGTTTTCGGTCGCGACGGATTTCGGTTCGCCGACATTCTCACGGTCAATAAATGCCGTGATGACGATGCAGAAGAATATTACCGCTCCTGCGAGCGTCCAAGTAGCCTTTTCGAGGAAATCGGTAGTCTTACGGACGCCGAGAACATTGTTGGACGAGGCGAAACCTGATGCCAAACCGCCGCCTTTGGAGTTTTGAACTAAAACAATCAATACCAGTACAATAGAACTGATAACAATCAAAATCGAAAATAATGTGTACATTTTTGTTATTTATTTATGTTAATAATTTTTTCTAAATAGCGTATTCGGTCATCATAATAGATGTTTTTTTCGGGATGTTTTACCCTCAAATCGAGGAAAATTTCAAGCGCTTTATCGTATCGTTTCTGTTTCAGATAGACGCGGGCAAGCGTTTCGGTAAAAAAAGAATTGTCGATAGACGCTTCTTCAATAGACTGTTCACCGACAGAGTCGGATGAAGGCGGCAAGGATGATCGTTCAACAGTCGCAGAACCATTTGCAGCCTGCGCAGGATTAAAGATACGCAGACTGTTTTCGTTTTTCATAAACTCATCAACCAGCATCTCTTTGCGCTGTTTTTCTTCATCTTTTTCCCTTTCCGTAACGGGCAGGTCGGGGATATTATCTTCCATCCATGAGGTATAATCGGAGATATTAACGGGCGCATTGGCAGGTGTTTCGGCAGGTGTGCGGGCGGTTTTGGGCGGCGTCGATGCTTTGTCGGAAGAACCGGCATTGTTAATAAGCAGAAACAGCCTGCGACGGTCGGGTATATGAATAGCCATGCGCTTCAATTCTTTGTCGAGACGCACATCTTCGAGTATAGACAAGTTTTTGAGATACAGCATCTTGACTGCCTGAAAATACGGATACTCGTCAACCATCTGCTTTAATTCGGCCAGCGTTGATTTGTTGAGCAGAGATGTATCCGACATCCATTGATATAATTCCGAACTTTTCATCTTTGTTACCAGTTTGCTACTGTTTTGTTAAAAATTTGGTCTACAATCTCATCGATGATAAGTTGCGACAACTCGTCTTGCACTTCATCGATAGTGCGTTCGTTGCTAAACTCCTGATAGGCTGAGAATGACTGTTCAAAGTCTTCTTCGGAGTTGGTTTTGTTTGTAAACCTGACTTTTACGGTTATCGTCAGGCGAGTTTGTGAGGCGTAGGCGTCTTCTCTAACGGCTTGTGGTGCAAGGTTGTAGCCTGTTATCTCGCCTTCGAGTTGGAGGTCGCTGTTGTCGCGCAGTATTTGCAGTTTTGTTCTGCGGGTGTATTTGTCTTTCAAAGATTCGTTAAACTTCTGTGACAGAGGGGCATACACGAGCGACGCTACGTTAGGGAAATCTTTTATTGAGATAGAATGAACTTTGCTGTAATCAATCGACGAGCCGCTGAATGAGTAGGAAATTGAGCAGGAAGAGAGCATCAATATCCCGACTAACGGCATGACAGTCAAATATTTAATAACATTTTCATTCATTCGAGGTCGTATTCTTTAATTTTACGATATAATGTGCGTTCCGAAATTTGCAACTCCTTTGCAGCGTATTTACGATTGCCGCAGTTGCGGTATAGCGCTCTGCGTATCATATTTTTCTCAGCGGCTATCAGAGAAAGCGTTTCTTCTATTGTTTCAGCGTCTTGAATAGTTATTTCCCCTCTTGACGGCGACGTTTTAAGCGTTTCGGCTTCATGAACGGAAGGTTCATGAACAGGCGTATATATCTCATTCTCAACATCGTTGATACGGACGTTGCCGTTCATAATCTCGTGGACAAGTTTTTTTAGGTCGGTAACATCTTTTTTCATATCGAAAAGCACCTGATAGAGTATTTCGCGCTCGTTATTAAAAACGTTGTCGGAAGATGTTGCAGGCAGCAGTGCCGGCAGATGTTCGACGGTAAGCGCCGGAATGTTGAGCATCAGGATTTTGCCTGTTATCTCCCGTTGTTGTTCGATAACCGATATGCGTTCGACGATGTTTTTAAGTTCGCGCACGTTGCCCGGCCAGCGATACGACAGCAACAGTTGCCGTGCATCGTCGGTAAGAATGATCGGCGGCATGTGATATTTTTCGGCGCAGTCGGAAGCGAATTTGCGAAACAGCAACAATACGTCGTCGCCTCTTTCGCGCAACGGCGGAATGCGTATCGGCACAGTGTTGAGGCGGTAGTAAAGGTCTTCGCGAAACTTGTGCCTTGAAACGGCGTCTTCGAGATTGACGTTTGTTGCGGCAACAATACGAACGTTTGTTTTTTGTGTTTTCGACGAGCCGACTTTCAGGAACTCGCCCGATTCGAGTACTCGTAAGAGGCGTACCTGAGTAGAAATCGGCAGTTCGCCTACCTCATCAAGAAATATCGTACCGCCATCGGCAACTTCAAAATAACCTTTACGCAGGTCTTTAGCGTCGGTGAAAGAGCCTTTCTCGTGTCCGAAAAGTTCGGAATCGATTGTCCCTTCGGGAATTGCGCCGCAGTTAACGGCTATATATTGAGCATGTTTGCGGGGACTGTTTTGATGAATAATCTGGGGGAACGATTCTTTTCCGACGCCGCTTTC
>JAITHS010000205.1 GCA_031279875.1 Tannerella sp. | reverse complement strand
CTTGGCAACGTTCTTTCCGGAATGTCTTTAAAGCCTGATTTTGTTTTCGACAGCAAAGACCCGCAAACAAAACTCGATTATATTCACCGTAAGGCGGCAAATGCCGATATATACTTGGTGGTCAATCGATTTGCACGCAAAGGCATCAATGATACCGAATATCGCTATCTTACCGACCTGCCTGACCGTTATGAAAGCGTGGAATGCAGTTTTCGCGTTCCCGCAGGCAGCAAACCTTCACTATGGAACCCTGTTACGGGCGAGATTTCAGCTGTCAGCAATTACAAAGAGGAAAACGGGCGCACCATAGTCGCGCTCGAACTAATCCCGGAAGGCTCTGTGTTTGTGGTATTTAGCAAAACTATTCCCTCAATAGCCGCAAAAAAAACTGTTAGTCCGTTAATTCTTTCTTCTTCAAAACCCCTTTCTCCCAAATGGACTCTCCGCTTCACCCCACAGATGGGCACGCCGGAAACTATTGAAACAGAAGAACTTAAATCGCTGACCGATTTCAGTGAAGAAAATATCAGATACTATTCAGGCAAAGTAACTTATTCCGCAACATTCACATTAACAGGCCGAGAGCGCAGCAGTCGAAATATCGTTCTTGACCTTGGCAATCTGCACGAAATGGCGATGGTGAGGCTCAACGGGAAGCAGATAGACGGTTTGCTGTGGCAACCACCTTACATACTGAATATTACAGACGCTATCCGCAAAGGTGCCAATAGCCTCGAAATAGATGTTTACAACCTATGGCCAAACCGTTTGATAGGCGACGGCAAACTGCCGCCCGATAAGCGTTTCACACGCACCAACATAGAAAAGTTTGACGCCTCCGGCGCCGATACTCTCCTTCGCATATCCGGTCTCCTTGGCCCCGTCAATCTGAAATTTTACGAGAAGTAATGACGTGGTACCTATTAACCTACCCCTGTATCCACCTTACATAAGCGAAGTCCATACGGTGTGGAAGGGCGGCGTTGTAAGGATAGACGCGGAAGCCGATTTTGAGGCGTCCGAACTCTGCTGCTGTGTGGCGTATCGCGAAATGGAGCGTTGAGCCGACTGTTTTCTTCAACTCGAACGGTTCCGAAAACACAAACTCAATGTTATGATTTTCAGGATTTTCGCGTGCATAAACGAGGTCGATACCCAGAGCGCTTTTGAGGTCGTTGCGGTTTATGATTATTTCTATTGCGTAGTCTTCGCCGACTATTGTTTGAAACGAATTGCCGCCGAAAGTAACTGCTTCGACCGTAAACGAGTCCCAATGCTCTGCGACTTCTTTTTTCCACTCCGCTATGCTGCGTGCAATGGCGTTACCGTTGTTTGCAAGCGATGCCGCACGGGCAGCCAATTTGTTGTAGAAGCGTGCAAAATAATCATCCATCATACGCTTCATCGTGTAGTCGGGCGCTATCTGCGACATTGAGTTTTTGATATACTGCACCCATTCGGGCGAATAGCCCTTGTTGTTTTTGGCGTAATAAAGCGGAATTATCTCATCTTCAAGCAGATGATAGATAGTAGCGGCATCAAGTTGGTCTTGATATTGCTGGTTATCGTAGGTGCGTTTTTCGGTCAGCGCCCAGCCTGCGCCTTCGCGGTAGCCTTCATACCACCAACCGTCTAATACCGAGAGGTTTAAGACGCCGTTCATCTCCGCTTTTTCGCCTGATGTGCCGGAAGCTTCGAGCGGACGTGTCGGAGTATTAATCCATACGTCAACGCCTGAAATCAAGCGTCGTGCGAGGCGCATGTCATAGTTTTCGAGGAAGATAATTTTGCCCAGAAACTCCGGTCGGCGGGATATTTCAACGATATGTTTGATAAGTCCCTGACCGCCGCCGTCGGCAGGATGTGCCTTGCCGGTAAAGACAAACAGAACGGGATAATCCTCATTATTAACGATTTTCTGTAATCTGTCGAGGTTGGTAAAGAGCAGATGAGCGCGTTTGTAGGTTGCAAATCTGCGTCCGAAGCCGAAAATCAGCGCGTTAGGATTGATACGGTCGAGAACGGTAACGACTTTTGAAGGGTCGCCCTGATTTTTAAGCCAGTTTTCGGTATATTGTGTTTTAATATACTCTATGAGTTTGTTTTTCAGCGCTTTGCGAATATTCCAAATCTCGGCATCGGGAACGTGCTGAATATCTGCCCAGATGTCTTTGTTTGACTGGTCTGAAAAAACATCTTTTGAGAACTTATCTTTGAGGAAAATTTTCCACTCCGTAGCCATCCACGTCGGCAGATGAACGCCGTTAGTAACGTATCCTACATGCAGTTCGTCGGGAAAATAGCCTTTCCACAGCGACGCAAACATGTTGCGCGACACCTTGCCGTGTAACTGACTGACGCCGTTGGCTTCCTGACACGTATTGAGGGCGAAAGTACTCATGCAGAATTTCTCTGCGCTGCCCGGACATGTGCGTCCCATGTCGATAAACTCTTGCCACGTGATACCGAGTTTTTGGGGAAAATGACCCATATATTTGCCGAAAAGCGATTCGTCGAAATAGTCATGTCCGGCAGGTACGGGGGTATGAACGGTGTAAAGCGACGATGCCCGCACCATTTCGAGCGCTTCATTAAATTCGAGTTTGTCTTTACGGATATAATCGGCGAGGCGTTGGGCGTTGATAAGAGCGGCATGACCTTCGTTGCAGTGATAAACCTGCGTTTTGATACCGAGTTTTTCGAGCAGCAGGATACCGCCTATACCGAGCAGATACTCCTGTTTCATACGGTTTTCCCAGTCTCCGCCGTAAAGTTGGTGGGTGATAGGTCTGTCCCACTCGCTGTTTTCGTGGATATCGGTATCCATAAGATATAGCGGGATGCGTCCGACGTTTACTTTCCAGATGTGAGCATAGACGAGGTGGTCTTGAAACGGCACTTCGAGCAGCATCGGTGTTCCGTCGGCATCCATTATTTGCGTTAGCGGCAGGGCGGTAAAATCTTGCGCTTCATAGTTGGCTATCTGCTGTCCGTCCATCGAAAGCGACTGTGTGAAATAGCCGTAGCGATATAGAAAACCTACCGCCGTGAGGTTGATATTGCAGTCGGAGGCTTCTTTGAGATAGTCTCCGGCAAGGATACCGAGACCGCCGGAATATATTTTGAGTATGTTTGTCAAGCCGTATTCCATACTGAAATATGCCACTGATGGGCGCGTACAGTCGGGTTTTACGTCGATATATGCCTTATAGAGGTTGTAAACGTATGAAATTTTTGCTAAAAGTTTATCATCGGCAATTATCTCTTTGATACGTTTGCTCGACAGCCTTTGCAGGAGCGCGACGGGATTGCCTTCCGTCTGCTTCCACAGTTTGGGGGCTAACTCGCCGAAAAGTTTGGCGCCTTCGTGGTTCCATACCCACCAGAGGTTGTTGGCTATTTCGTTCAATATTTCTAACTGCTCCGGCAAGCGGGCGTAGGTATAAACATCTTTCCAGATGCTGTCGTTTGAATTTGTTGTTGGAATTTTCATCTTTTAATCATATTATTATTTTCTGTTCTTTTTTGTGCATTAACGAGCGCTATGTCGAAGGCTTCGTTATAGTATGCGATAAATTTGCTCCATTCGGCTTTGTTAGCGACTTTGAAGCAGTTTTGACGTATGATGTCGGTATTTCCTGATGTCATCATTACTGTCAGATGATGTGAAACGTTTTTGACGACGTCGAAATAGTTGTCGTCGGTACGTTCTACAACGGCGACGCCTTGTCGGATGTCGGTGCCTGAAATTTGCGTCTTCGCCCACAGTCCGAACCCTGCGAGGTTGGTAGTAACGGTCGGCACGCCGAAAGTAACGCTTTCGAGCGGGGTATAACCCCACGGCTCGTAGTATGATGCAAAAACGGTCGCGTCCATGCCTGTAAGCAAGTCGTAATACGGGCGGTTAAATATTTGGTCGCGTCCGTTAAGATAGCATGGCACGAAGATAATCCTCGTCCTGTCGGCAGCCGTGTTTGTAAAGCCCGACGAAAGGATGAAGTTGATAATCCTGTCGTCGCTCATATTATTAAGGTAATGGGTTATAAACGGCGTCTGTAATGGTTTGGCGTCGGTTATATCATTGTCGATGAGATATTTAAGATCGGCTCGCGGAGCATAAACCCATGCCGGAATCATTATAAAGGCTACAATTTCGCGAGAAAGAGCTGTTGTTCTCAAACGGTTTATTGTGTCGATAAAAATGTCTATCCCTTTGTTTCGATACTCATAGCGTCCGCTTGTAGCGACGAAAAAGGCGTCGTCGGCAACGGGATAGCCGGTCAGTTTGGCGGTAATGTCGGCGAGCGTCTTGCGGGCGTCGGAGCGTTGACGGTCGTATTCTTTGTCTTTGGGTACAAATACTGTTTCAAAGCCGTTGGGAGTAACGATGTCGGGCTTTCGGTCGAGCAGTTTGACGCATTCGAGGGCGGTAATGTCGCTCACCGTTGCGAAGCAATCGACGTGTTTGGCTGTTTGCTTTTCGAGCGAGTGCTTGGCTTCAACGTGCAGTTCTTCCGCCATACGGTCGCCGTCGTAGGCGTCCAAATGGCTGTAGAGCGGCTTGTTGTTACACGCTATTGAGCGTCCGATGGTCGTGGCGTGGGTAACAAACATCGTCGCCGCTTCGGGCAAATGTTTTTGCAGCCATAGAGCGCCCATACCGAGCGTCCATTCGTTAAAAACGGCTACAAGACGCTGATTTTCAATCTTGTAATATCTCACGAAACTCTCTATCGCAAGCCCTGTCGAGAAAGCAAAGATGCACGATTCGTCATAGTCGCCGAAAGCCGACGACGAATTAACGCCATAGCAGTCCCACATCTCGTAGTAGAGGCTGTTACGTGCGTCAAACAATTGTTTGAAGTCGAGCAGCAACGCTATCGGCTTGCCCGGTGTCAGCCAGCGCCCTGTTTTAACTTTCAAACCGGCGGGGACGGCACTTTTCCAATCCTTAAACAAAGCATCATCTTCCTCAAAATCAACCGGATTTGTGCTGCACGTGTCTGGTCCGATGAAAATGATGTTGTCATGGAATTGCTGTTTCAATGTGTAAGCTTTGGAAGCCAGTACGGTGTAGATTCCTCCCACTTTGTTGCAAACTTCCCAACTGCTTTCGAAAATATAATCAGGCTTTATCATCCTTTTTCTTATTTTTGAAGCCGCAAAAATAATACTTTAAATTAAATTTACAAAATTTTTTATACATAATTTATATCTCTTCTAACGCATAATATTGATAATCACGCAATAAGGTGCGAAGAAAAGTTTCGTCATCGATAGTGTAAGATAGTTTAAGAAATTCCGATACTTTGTCCGACAATGCCTTTATGCGTTGCCGACGACGGTCATCATAGCGCATAAGAGCCTCATTGATAGTGTTTACCTGCTCTAATGACAGGTTTTCGGCTTGCGGATAAAAGGGATGATAGTTGCGCCTCAAATGGTCAAATTCATCGAGCGAAACGTTAATGCGATGATAATCACGTTCTTTTATAACAACCGTTCCTGCGGCAATGTCTCCCGTGCGCTGATTATAACGGTTTACAAGCATAACAAAAAGTCCTACTTGTGCGCACCAGAAATCGAGTAAGAGCAATATCCAGCGCATAAAATTAGCTCCGAGTGAAGGTGTCGTGCCGTCGCGCATCACGACGCGCAAACCGAATATCATCTTTCCCACCGACCTGCCGCGATTAAACGTCTCAAAAAGAAACGAATAAAATACTGCCGGCAAAAACAGCATGAACGTTACGACAATGCCCCATTCATTGCCCAGTGAATACGTGATATTTGTCTCAATAACAAAGTAAGACATCCCAAAAACGTAAACAGCAATAACGATTAGATCGATGATACGCGCAAAAATCCGTTCACCGACGCCTGTCGGTGTCTGTTCTATCTCAACAAACTGACTTGTAATGATTTTTGATTCAGCCATAAGCGATTATTAAACTGCAAAGGTACGTTTTTTTTGAGATAACACACAAATGTTTTATCTTTGCACTTTTATTTAAGTTATTTTTATGAAGAAACTATCTTTTTGGATTGTTGCGCTGATGATTGCAATGACGGCAAACAGCCAAACAATCAACGTTGACCCTTTCATCGGTTCGGGAGGGCATGGACATGTGTTTGTGG